>CAJXZI010000006.1 GCA_913063005.1 uncultured Halieaceae bacterium
TGTCGAATCGCCCGGCATTCACATGTCGCTCGACGACGAGTACGACATTCTCTACAGCTCGGGAACCACCGGCACCCCGAAAGGCATCATCCACAGTCATCTCGCACGGAATTTATTAATTTCCGGCACACAAACGATGGCCTTCGATGAGGCGGTGGTGCTCACTAGCACGCCGCTCTACTCAAATACCACGATCACTACCTGGTGGCCTTCGGTCTGGATGGGCGCGACGCAGGTGGTTATGCGTAAGTTTAATGCGGAACGCGCGAATGAACTCATTGGTGAATATGGCATCACACACGCGATGTTGGTGCCCGTTCAATATCAGCGTTTATGGGCCGCCGATAATCACAGTCCCAAAAAGTGGGCGAGTGTTCAATGGCTCTTCTCTACGAGCGCGCCGTTGTCAGCCGCCATGAAGGAGAAAATCCTGCGAGATACCGACGCACAGCTGTTGGAGTTTTATGGACTGACTGAGGGCGGTGTCGCGACGACACTTGTGGCTCGAAAGGCCGCTGAATTGGGCAAATTGGGCTCAGTAGGACAGGTACAGCAGGGTGGTGAGATTCGTATTCTTGGTGAGGACGGCGAACTACTGGGGCCGAATGAACCAGGCGAAATTGTTGGCCGCGCGGGCATCATGAGCGACGGCTATCTCAATCGTGAGGAAGCCACCAAAGCCATGCATTGGTTGGATGATGACGGAAGGCTCTTTTATCGCTCTGGTGATGTCGGGTATCTCGATGAAGACGGTTGGTTGTTTTTGAGTGACCGAATCAAGGACATGATTCTCTCTGGTGGACAGAACATCTACGCGACCGACCTAGAGCAGGTATTGAATGCCATGTCAGACGTGATCGAATCTGCGGTCGTGGCAAAACCCTCGGACCATTGGGGGGAGACCCCGTGGGCCTTTGTTGTCAGACGTGCCGGCTGTGATCTGAGCGAGGAGGATATCCGACTCGCGGCCAACGCCGGTTTAAGCCCTATTCAAGCGATTGCCGGCGTTACCTTCATGGACGAATTGCCTCGAAGTGACATTGGAAAAATTCTCAAACGTCAGCTTCGAGACACTTTCTAAAGCGCGAGCTGAGGGATTAGGCGCCAGCTCAAGGGGTAGGCCGATGCTGTCGGTTGAGCCGCGGACTAAGGGTTAGAGACCATATAGTCGAGTGTCATCGAGGTCAGCGCCTCGACACCCACCGGAAGCGCCCGCTCGTCTGCGTAGAAGCGCGGTGAGTGGTTGGGGTGGACAAGGCTAGGATCATCGGGAGCGACGCCCAAAAATAGAAATAAGCCCGGCACCTCGTTAGCGAAGTAGGAAAAGTCCTCCGCAGTTGTGGTTTGTGTCGCTTCTATGAAGCGATCGCCTGCAACCATTTCCAGCGTTGGTGCCATCTCGCGGTACAGCCTTGGATCGTTTCGAGTCACACCGTAGCCTTGATCGATCACAACATCGGCAGTCGCACCTGCGGCCTCTGCAATGTTTTCCGCTGTGCGTCTGATGCGTTTGTGAATATCAGTACGTGTGGCCGCGTCGAACGTTCTAATCGTTCCCTCGAGCTCTACCGACTCAGGAATGATGTTGTTTCTCACGCCGCCTTCGATACGCCCCACAGTGACAATCGAGGGAGTCAGGGTTGCATCCAACTGTCGTGAGACGATGGTTTGCAGTCCAAGTACCACTTGGCTGGCAGTAACGATGGGGTCAACCCCTGCCCACGGTACAGCGCCGTGCGTCTGCTTACCTTTGATGGTGATTTGATGGCGATCCGAGGAAGCCATGAGGCCTCCTGGACGAGTCGCAATGGTCCCAACAGGGAAGGGGAATACGTGCAGGCCAAAGACGACGTCGGGGCGAGGGTTTTCAAACGCGCCTTCCATCAACATAAGCTCTGCACCGCCCACGGAACCATCAGGCGTACCCTCCTCAGCAGGTTGGAAGATAAACTTGACGGTGCCGGGTAGTTCATCGCCCATGCCCGCTAAGACTTCGGCGACCCCCATCAAGATGGCAACGTGGTTGTCGTGACCGCAGGCGTGCATGACGCCCACTTCGCGCCCTTGGTAGATGCCCTTGGCTTTGGAGGCAAACGGCAGATCCACGAGCTCTGTCACGGGTAGTGCGTCCATATCGGCTCGCAGCGCTACCACAGGACCGTCACCGCCGCGCAGGGTTGCAACAACGCCTGTATGAGCTACTTCGGTCTCTACTTCCATGCCAAGTGATCGCAGATGATCCGCGACGATTTTGGCTGTTCGAAATTCTTGATTGCTGAGCTCGGGATGTTCATGAAAATCCCGTCGCCAAGTCACCACTTTTGGCATCACGGCATCAATTTTGGGTTTTACATCGGCGGGTAGCGCCTGCGTTAACGAGGCGCTGAGGGTTAATGTGGCCAAAAACAGGCTTCGAAGATGATTCATGGTGCTGTCCTTACTCAGTTAACGCCAATGTGAGCGTTGTTATTCAGTGCGCCACTCATATTCGCTTGTCGTTTATTGAAAAGCCAGACCAACATGCCTATTGCCCGCATCGGCTGAGAGCAGGTTTTGGTATGGGGCATAGTGCGGATCTTGGTATGGGGCTTGATATGGATCTTGTTTTAGTTCCTAGCATGGATAGTCTGCGCAGCTAATTATCAGTCCAAACAGGAGCGTATGGCTTTGCGAGCTTCCAACGGGCGGAAAGCGGTAGCTAACTACGCCTCTTTCTATGCCGTCTATGCCGTTTTCATGCCTTTTTCTATGCCTCTTTAGATAAACCCGCGAGGCGCTCCGCATGGGCTTCCCGGTCTTCCTGCACCTTGGCGATGAAAAATAAGCCCAGTAGCCAAAGCGTTGCTGACGCCAAAACGGTGTAGATGCCTACCGTATCGAGTGTCGATTGCGACACCAATCCGGGCTTCGCGTCCTCCGGCCAGGCCGCAAAGCTCAGGATAAGACCTGCGGAGAATGCACCCACACCGGCCATACACTTCTCTGCGAAAGAGCGCGCAGCGAGGAGGGTGCCTTCCATACGCTTCTGCGTGGCGGCCTCGACCTCCTCAACAGTGTCAAACACCATGGATCCAACAGCGGTACTTGCAACGATAATGCTGCAGATGGCAAACAGATGACAGAACAACACCGAAATCAAAATTATGGACGAGTCGTTGGATGGCAGGAGGTCAAAAACGCGCAACGAGATCAGCGCATTTTCCAGCACCATGGCTCCGGCGAAGAAGCCGATTGCTGTATCGCGCTTGCCGAAGAGGCGCGTGCACATAGGTGCGAGCTTAAGCCCCAACACCGGCGCAATGAACAGCGTCATGCCAATGGTCAGGATGTCGGAAGGCTCGAACTCCCAGTAGTAGCTGTAGTAGAACAACGTCAGGTTGGTAAAGAGCCCTGAAGCCGCTTTACACACGATGTAGGCGATGAACAGGATGCGATAATTACGACTAACATTCAGTGTGGTCCAAATATCCTTGAGGACGTCGATCACCGCTGAGCGTTTGCTAGTTGACTTAAGCTCATCTGGAATGTGGAGATTCGGTATGTGCCGGTGTGTGCCGATTCCTGTTACCAGAATCGCGATGACCATGACGATGCCGCAGGCAATGCCGTAGACAACCCATGTCTCAGCGTTATACCGGGCATCCTCGGTGCCGTTAATGCTGCTGTAAACCACGAAAAGCCAGAGTAGGTTCCACATTACTAAGCCACCCCACCAGCCAAACCACATGCGAAAGGCAATGAGCGAGCTGCGCTCAACGTAGTCTTGTGTGAGTTCGGGGCCTAGTGCCGTGCTGGGGATCTCGTAAAGGGTAATGGTAGTGCGTATAGCAATGCCCATGAGAAGGAGATACCAAAACAATCCCTGATCTGTAATTCCGGCTGGCGGGTCCCAGATCAGGAAGAATGTGAGCGCTACGGGAATGGCGGAGCCATAGATAAAGGGGTGGCGTCGTCCCCAGCGCGAACGTGTATTGTCCGACAGATAGCCGATCAGAGGATCGGAGATCGCATCGAAAATGAGCATGATCAGGATGGCGAGACCGGCAAGGTCTGGCGCTAGACCAAAGACCTGAACGTAGACGAATAAGAGAAAATAGGCGAATGCGTTGTCTTTGATTCCGTAGGCAATGGAACCAAATCCGTAGAGGAATTTCGTACTAAACGGGAGTGCTGAACCGCCTGCTGTCATCCGAATTTTCTTTTTTATTAGTGTTCACCCAGACTACTCACAAAGCCCTAGTGGTGCAAAAAAAATGTGGCGAGAAAAATCGAGACAAAAAAAACCGGGGCAGAGCCCCGGTTTTGGTGATCACCCTGCCCTGAGTTACACCGTGACTGCGTTCCCGCGGAAGATCTTCGAGAGGTATCGGCTGTCTGAGGGTGCTGGTGCGGGCACCGAGCACTGAAGGACTGCGTGAACCAGACGAGTCATTTCTTCCTCGAGTTCCTGATCGTTCGAAGGCTCCTCTGTGTGAGCACGACGTGTTAGCTGTACCTGGTTAATTGCAGGTACGGTTGGAAGTCGCTCGCCCTCTACGCCGAGAGTTACTGTGAATGCGTGCAACGAGTTCTTCACAAAGAGCGCAAGCGCAAACTCTTCTCGAGTCGATGCCAGCGATGTCTCTGGCGTGATCAATACGATCTGACAGTTCGGCACTAAAGCTGAGGTTCGTGCAACCCGGAAGTGATGTGTGAGTTGATCGTGTACGAGTTTTCTAAACGCGTGATCGCTCAGCACGCGATCCCATGGCTCGTTCGCGTTGGCAGCAAGCGCGTTGAGTGGCAGGCGCTCAAATGGGCTGCTAACAACGACGTCATAACCACCCTCATGACGAAGAATATCGTCGAGACTGCTTTCGAGATCATCACCAATTGCTCGACACTCGATGTCAATACCGTGCGGATTATCGACGCTGTGCCTCATTGCATTCGCAGAGTCTTCCGTCTTGGTAAGTACCCAGAGTTTCTCAACACTCTGCGCAAGGAAACCATTGGCGATATTGGTAAGCTCATTCCGCATCGAGTCACCGATCAAAACAATGCGCTTGCCCTTGAGCTTAGCGATTTCTGTTTCGTTGGGTGGTAGCAAAAGCTCACCCTCGGTCACTGAACGATCGAATTTAAGACCCCCGGATGGGTGGAAGGTCTCACCACTCACAATATCATCGGCGAGGTGGAACACGGTTGATAGCCCGACTTGCTCGTCCGTCGGCATCTTGTGCAGGTGCAGACGGTTGAGGATGCCAGTCTCGATTTGCTCGGCCTGCTTTGAGGTCTCCGCGAAATCAAAGAAGGGCGCTGGTGCGTCTACAAACGTGGCCAAGAACTGCTCGCGCTGCTCCTCGCTGAGGATGCCGGCGCGCACAAGACGTGTCATCAACTTCGCTGCAATACCCATGTGCATGAGGTACTTTGACGAATTACCCAGACCACCAGAGTCGCGAATCTTGAGTACCAGACGAGCAATCGGTTTGGGCAGGGCATCGATATCGATACCGTCAACCGCGTTACTGGCGAGCGACATAACGCCGTCAGCATCAAAACCTGCTGACATCCCCGCCAAGATCGCCTTGTGGACCTCGTTTAAGCGCTTGTTCTCGAGGACCAGACGGCCTCGGCGATCAAAGAGTCCAGGTGCCTCAGCCGAGCCTCTCAAACGTGCGCCGTCTACGGGGCCGGGGGCCAGAGCATTGATCTGGATCTCTGGACCCAGGTGGCGGGACAGAATCTCTGCCAACACCCGTTGACCCGCTTTAGAGACGGCGTAGTCAGCACGGTTGGGGTAGGCCACGGCAACGTATTTTTCACCACCGAAGTAGCTGGATACATTCAGGATGGATCCTTTGCCGCCGGCTTTCATCGCAGGGCTGAACTTGCGGATGAGCGAGTAGTTAGAAATTAGGTTGGCTTCCATCGTGCGATCCCAATCCGCACGCGTCATATCAACTACCATCTCCTCAGCGCCAGAAATGCCGGCATTGTTAATGAGGAAGTCAACATGTCCTAATTCGGCGACTGCATGATCATGGAGACGATCGAGCGCATCTGGATCACCAACGTCAATACCGCCAAGAATGGTCACTCGAGACTCGGGTCGGGGGTAGCCAATGTTGCGTAACTCATCGACGATCTCGTCGCGCGCCTCGGCAAGCTTGCCTTCGCTTCGAGCGCTCAACAGAACGCGGGCACCGGCAATGGCGAGGAAGCGACCGAGTTGAAGCCCGATACCTAAACTGCCACCTGTGATAACCGCGGTTCGGCCCTTGTGCAGACCGGGAAGAACACGCGAGATCGAGGAGGGCATAGAACTCTTGCCCGTAGATCGCTTGATGCTTCGTGGTAGCCAGAGGTTGATGGAATCCATCTTTCGGACACGGTTGGTCAGTGTTGCCGCCCAGTCAGCCGCAAATGTGAGAGCTTCTCGGTCCTCGGTGTCGTAGCGCACCATCTGGTTAGGCTGCACAGCCCATGGTAGTTCGCCAGTATTTGCCAGAGTCTCATCTTCGTGACGCCAGCCACGAATCAGGGCTTCGACTGATGCACGAATGATCTCGTTCATCAGGTTACCGTGACGATCTGATGGGTTAGTAACATATACGATGGCTGGTGGTTCGCCCTCTGCAAACAGCTGATCCATGTTTCGAGCGAAGCTTGATGCAAACGCTACCGGCGCAACGACTTCGTCACGTACAAAATTTGCAACGTCTTCATCATTCGCCGTGGTCAGCGAATAGCCATACTCACCGTTTGGCTTCTGTGGCAGCAAAATAACGCCGTCGAGCCGGCCGAAATGATCAGCGATGAGTTGCATTGAGCGGTCAACAGACTCCCGTCGCAGTGGGTCGAGGTGCGATAGCTGTACGTCGCCAAGATTGCGCGACTGCACCAGCGAACGAGCGTGACCCACCGTATTCAGGTTTCGGAAAGCGAGCATGACTCTCGCGCCACTTTGGATTTGCCGCTCTGCAAAGGTGACTGCCTCTTGGTAGTCGTCACCGCCTAGGATCAAAACAACCTGACCGGTGAGGTCCTCAAGACGCTTGTCGGGCCATGACACCAGCTGCGAGCGACTCTGCGCTGGCACCTGCATGCCGTTGGTGACTTCGATGTGGTGGCCAGATAGGGCAGATGACTCATCTGAGGCTAGCCAGACGATACCCGAAGCGACGTCAGTCGGGGTGGGATACTTGTACTCAAGGCCTCCGTCCGACGTTCGTGTGGTAATCATAAGATCGCGGAATTCTTTGCCCGTGCTGCCGGGCTCAACACCCTGTAGCTCGTCCATGCGCGCAAACACGCTTTCGATGCGTTCAGACTCAATAGGGCCTGGGAAGAGGGTGTTTACGCGAATACCTTGCTTCTCGCCGAGCTCGAGTGCCAGCCCTTTGCCGAGTGCGTTGAGGCCAGACTTTGGCACAACGTAAGGGATGCGACCGTAGTAGTGCGTTCTGGAGAAAATAGTGGAGACGTTGATGATGCTCGCGCCTGCGGACATATGTGGCGCGGCAGCTCTCGCCATATTCCAGGGAGCACCGAGTAGGTTCATCGCTGAATCGAACATCGTCTGGTCAGAATCTGCGGCGCGCTGCTCAGCTTCCGTAAACGGAATATCTCGCAGCGTGAATTTGGGGCCAGCAGCACCAGCGTTATTTACTAAGACGTCGATTGGACCAAACGCGGCAACGGTCTTTGCTACGATCTCACGGCAGACTTCCGGGTCGGCACAGTCACCGGTTGCGCTGACCATGAAGGTTTCCTCAAAGCCCTCACTAACCAGATCACCCATGAAATCATCGAGTTTGCTTTGATCCCGACCCGTCAGCATGACACGCGCACCCTCTCTCAGAAGTTGGCGCGTGATGAAGCTGCCAATTGAGCCTGCCGCACCGGTAAGGATGATGCATTTGTTGTCGAGTCGACGCCCAGCGATGGACTGCGTCAGCAGATCCTGGGGAATATCGCTCATATCATTCATTGGAGTGCTCCTGCTGATCCTGTATCAACTTTTGTAAGTGTTTCGCCACGCTCCATGGCGTCACGAATAGCCCAAGCGCGATAAAGCTCATCGCGAGACTTGAGGTTGGTGCGTGGAAGGGCATGCATGGCGACGTAATTTGCGCCTGCATGACGGTTCTCCCACATTGCTTGGTGCGCCTCTGGCACGCCTTCCATTGGGATGATGGTGGGCGGCAATACGCTGATGTGCCCTGCAGCAATGCGTTCCTGCATCTCCGCAAACTCTCGTGCCGTGTTCAGGTGTGTTCCACGAATCTCAGCGGTAGGCATCAGAATGCGTCGCTGACGCATCCAAACCTGCGGTGCATAGAAACTAAAACGCGCACCTTTGAGGTCTTCGGAATAGACGATCTTGCCGACATTAGGCTTAACCAAAGAGGTGGCCAGTGCCAGACCGTCACGTCCCGCGCGCTCAAACACCACGTCGGGGAGTCCACGCTTATCCAAGGTATTGCGAAGAAGCGGCGCAATAGCTGAGCCAATCGGCTTCAACGTGCGATCTGAGAAGGCTCGAACCGACTCCTTAAATGCCGCGGACTCGGTAAACGGGTTCGGCATCTTTTGGAAGGGACCCGGTGGATCGAAGTCATCACCTAGTCGACGTTCGATCTCCTCGAGACTGACCACGCCCTTCATTTGCGCGCCGAAACCAAGCGAGGTAACAAACTCGCGCTGTGATACCGTGTCGACAAGTACAGCGACCTGTGCGCCACGCTGGCAGCCTACCTCGATCGCCTCGATAGCGACGGGGTCGACGATGCCGTCTTCAGCACCGGGTCCGTACACCACAAGCAGGGATTGCCCTGCGCGCAGGCCAGCCTTGGAAAACTGAGCCGCAGGTGATGAGGCGCCTGCCTTACCCATGAAGGTAAAGCGGTAGCCTGATGACGCCCCGTAGAACGTGAGTACGCCGTTTTCACCCAGTAGCTGGAACGAGCGAGGGAACGCTGTTTCGCCAGCGTGAGAGACTGAATAGTCAATTTGTCCACCGACTTGCTTTTCAGCTTCGGCAACAAAAGGCTCACCGGCTGCTTCCCAAGCTGCCCACTCATTGGGGTCGTCGGGTACCGCAGTGAATATGTCTGACCAGCGACTGTCTTTACGATTGATCGCATGGCCACCCACTGCTTCCACGCGTTCGCCGCGATCGGCACTCGACACCATGCCCAGAGCGGCACAGCTGGAGGATAGAGCGCTTCGCAAGCAGTCGTATCCGGTACCTGTCGACGCGCCTTCTACAAAGAGTCGCTTGCCTGGCTCAATGGCCAGCGTATTGTAGAGGGCTCGGTGAATCGTACCCATGGTCAAGCCATAAGAGCCGGCTTCTTCGATACTGATCCCCGGCAACTTCGGGTGTAACTGTGGACCTTGAACAGTGAGGAACTGCGCGTGGCTTCCGTCATTACGCTCATAGCCCTGGATGCGAAAATCCGCTGCCATTGGGTCGAGGCCTTGATCGGGAGCCATGAGTTCACTCTGTCCGGAGTAGATAGTGACAATGTCACCCACCGACAGGCGGCCTTCACGGACCAGGTCCTGACCTAACTGAGCAACGATTCCGACACCGCCCGAGCCTGTGACCTGAACGTCCGCATCGCGTGCATCGAACGGTGAGACTGGAATGCCTGTAATGGCCCAGATGTCATTGAAGTTCATCTCTGACGCAAGGATGTAAACCAGTGCTTCGTTTGCGCTAGGCGAAGGCGTTGGGAATACCAGTTCCCTCTCAGCAACCTCTGGGTCACCGTGCAATGGCGTGCCGTCTTCATGTGACCGCATAACACCATATCCCAGCTGATACTCAGGGATTGGAGTAATACCGGGGAAGAAGCTAGCCCCCATGGGTAATAGCTTGCCATCGCCGATAAGTGCTGCGCGCTCGTCTGCTGAGGCATCGGGTTGTACCGATTTGGGCTTCGGTGGCAGTGGTGCGCTGCGCTTCTCAAGGAAGGCCGAGATGCCGTCGGGTCCACATTCTGGGTCGCAAACACCTTGCGCAAACAATTCCGCCTCGCGACGTAAGCCTGCTGCCTGACCGTCGCGCGCGCCTGTGAGCATCGCGTCGATAATGAAGTCGACGGGCTTGTTGCGCCCGCTCGCACGAATTTGCTCAAGTGCCGGAGCTACACCCGAATGGGTGAGAAGAGACTCATCAATGGCAACGGCTTGCTCGCGCTGTTGCTTCAGCTTCTTCCTGCGCGCCATAGACACTTTTAGTGAGTCGCCTCCCGCAAAGTGATCCCTCAATACAGCCATCGCTGCCTCGACTGTTGAGAGGCCTTCGGTGGTGACAATGTCGTCGATCAACCCGATTTCAAGCGCCTTATCAGCGTCAATCGTACGACCATCAAGCATCATTCGCAGCGCTTCGGCAGCACCATCGGTGCCGTGCGCGTCGAACAGCTTTCGCGTTAGTCGCTGTGTGCCGCCGTAACCGGGTAGAAGGTTCAAATTGATCTCCGGCTGGCCAAATTCGGCGTGCCTTGCCGCGATAACATGCGAGCAGGCGAGAACGAGTTCGTTACCGCCACCCAGCGCAGGTCCGTTCACCGCTGCAATAATGGGGATGTCGAGATTTTCCAGCGTGGCAAACGCTGTCTGAGCGGCGTTTGGTAGAGTCTGAGCTGACTCAAGATCGCCTTTTTCACCGATCTTCAAAAGTTCTTTAACGTCAGCACCCGCAACGAAGGTGTTTCGCGCACCCGTAACAACCATTGCCGATAGGTCGTCCTGGTGTGCTAACTGCGTTAGCGCGGTGTGGAGTTCATCGAGCGTACGCTCACTGAGTGCGTTCACCGGCGGACTTGAGATCACAACGAGAGCAACGAGGTGGCCAGGCGCGATTTCGTGTGTTTCAACGCGCAAGTAACGCCAAGTCTGCACAACACGACGCGCCTCGGTTAGACGGCCAAAGTCCTTCCACTGTGCAACAGCATTTCGGATTTCTTCGACGGACTCGGGATTCTTGAGTGTCGAGATATCACCCAGTGGCTGATCGAGAAGAATCGACCGCAAAGTCCTCCGCATGTATTTGCCTGATCGGGTCTCTGGGAAAGCAGAGACCACGAGGAAGTCGGACGGTACAGCCGTCGCGCCTTTCTCGGATCGGACCAAAGACTGCAGTCTCGCAAGATCATCATCAGACAGCTTACGACCCGCGGCAGCTACTAGGAATGCAACAGGCGTTTCACCTTTCTCATCGTGCGGTGCACCAACGACGACAACGTTGCCGACGGGAGAGTCCTCTCGTAGCGTCTTATCGCGCAGGATAGCGCCTTCAATTTCCTCGGTACCGATACGGTGCCCCGAGACGTTGATAACGTCATCGGAGCGGCCGTGAAGCGTAAACGCTCCGTCGTCGTGCTGACGCGCGTAATCGCCCTGCGTGTAGGTCAACTCACCGTCCCATCGATTGAAATAGACGTCACTAAAGCGCTCGATATCGCCGCGCCAGCTGTCGTCAAATAGGTTGTCTGCGTCACCCCACAACGTGCGTGCGAGATAGGGGTAAGGCTGGGTTATGACCAGTTCGCCTTTTTCGCCTGAGTCGGCTGTGCGCCACGCGGTTACGGTCCCATCGGGCGCAGTTGTCTCTGCGACACGAACCTCAGCCTGTACCCAGGGAAGTGGCCACGTCTTGGCATCAGCAGCGAGCGGTTTGTAGCCACCCCACGGACAGCTAAATACGATACCGCCGTGTTCAGTCGCCCAATATGAATTGATGTAGTGCTTGCAGATATTGTCCATCGCAAACTGCTGAACAGCAGGTGACACTGGCTCGGCGCAGAAGGTGCCAACGCGTAGGGTCGACATATCAAAGTCAGCCATTTCTCGCGCACTGGCTGGGTCTGTCATCACCGCCTTTAGGAAGGTTGATCCAGCCTTGAACAGCGTGACCTTGTAACGCTCGATAATCGATGAGAATCGGCCTGCGTGTGGAAATAACGGCGAGCCCTCAGCAATCACAGTTGTCATACCTTGAACCAGAGGTGCTGCGATGAGGTAGCTCTGGCCGGTGATCCAGCCTGGATCGCCAATGACGTAGAGGGTGTCGTCCTCGGTCGCATTAAAGACCGTGCGCATAGTGTGGCTTACACCGCTCAACCAGCTGCCGTGAGTATGTACGACGCCTTTGGGTTTGCCGGTAGAGCCAGAGGTGTAGATGATGAACAGCGGGAAGTTGGCCTCGACGCTTTCGACAGGTAGCACTGCATTGAGCTTGGACCAGACATCGGCTGCGCTCTCAGAGGCCAGATCGTCGAATGATGAGAGGCCCAAATGACCCGCGATAGTCGCTTTTGCTGCATCAACCAGATCGTTCGACCAGTTGTCACGGCTGTGCTCGACGATCTCCTGCCCCGTGTATTCAACGACAATCACATTTTCAACATTGTGCTTCGCGTCCGCCAACTGTCGTGCTACCGCCGTGCGCAGCTCTGCTGTCAGTTCCGCGGCAATGGCATTCTGGCGTGCGAGCGACGCGCCGAGTTCGCGCATCACGTCAGAGCGCTCGAGTGTTATTTCGCCTGCCAGTGCCGCCGAGACGTCCCCGTAGAGCGTATCGGCTAGGTCACCCAAGTCGTAGGTAGCGAGCACCGCTTTGAGCGTATCGAGCGCGGTTTCTCTCGGAATATAGTTATCAAGTGCAGGGTCCGCGTAAGTGCCTTTGTAGGCGACAACTTCAGCATTTCGATAACCACCGTCAGCGGTAATTACCAACTTCGCGCCCGCATCGTGGATTCGATCAGAAAGAGTCTTGGCTGAGAAGCCGCCGAATACTGGCGTATACACAACGCCCATGCGCTGTGCCGCCAGCATGTAGAAGACTTGCTCTGGGATATTTGGCAGGTTGAAGGCAATACGATCGCCCGTCACAAGCCCGAGATCCTTGAGAACTTGCATGCGTGCAACAACTTCTTGGAACAGAACGCGATAGCTGAAATGCTGTTCAGTTACCGGACCGCCCCGCCCATCGTTTTTCGAGGGGTCCCAGCGATCACCTTCGAAGATAATCGCGGTTTTGTCTGCACGGCCTTGCAGAAGATGCCGATCTACGAGGTTGAAACAAGCGTTGGTCTGCCCACCGGTAAACCAACGATAGTACGGAGCTGCAGATTGATCGAGAACAGATGACCAGGGTGTCCATGCGCTGCCATCAAGTGTTGCATTCTCACCGCGAGAATCCCAACCGATCCAATTGCCGTCGTTGCCTCGAGCGAGCCAGGCAGCGCTGGACGGGTTCTGCCAATGAATCTCTCGCGACGCCACGTCAGCGTGGAACTGATCGGCGGAGTCACTAATGTTACCTCTAAGCGCATCCTCATCGGACTGTGACGTCAAAACGCCCCAGGTACGGTCATCGCTCATGCTTTTCTCCCTGTCGAAAAATCGTTGACGGAGGAGGCTGGTTTAGCACGCGTGCCAGTGAGATGCGTCTTACACCCCGACGGCTGTTGCCAACAAGCACCGGAAACCCGGTTCTCCCCACCGCTTGATTACGCCCAAGGTACGTTTAGGGGTAAGTGCTAGATCACTGAAATTGGTAATTTGCCACATGGTGCATGGCGAGTATTTCGCTAAGTGATTTGAAGTGCTTTTTGGAATAACTGCTCATCCACGTTGCCGCCAGACAGGATGACGACTAGCTCTTTCTCATCGGGTAGGTTTTGAGGATCGAGAGCGGCGGCGAGAGCCACTGCACCACCGGGCTCAACCGTGACTTTGAGTGTATCGAAGGCGGTTTTCATCGCGACGAGTACGGAGTGATCAGACACCGCGAAGCCATGACCTGTGTATTGCTGGAGCAGTGGAAAGGTTAACTCGCCGGGGATGGGGGTAACGATGGCATCGCAGATAGAACCTTGTTCGGTTGGATTGCTAACACGCTCGCCGAGCGTCAATGACCTTGCCGTATCGTCAAAGCCCTCTGGCTCTACCGTATGCACAGTGATCTTAGGTCGCAATGCGTTGAGCGCTACGGCAATGCCTGAACTCAAACCCCCACCACCACAGCAGCACAGCAGTGCGCTAGCTTGCGCACCAACATCAGTCAGTTGTTCTGCGAGCTCTAGCCCCACCGTGCCTTGTCCAGCAATGACGTCCGGGTCATCGTAAGGCTTTATGAGATGCAGTCCATTTTTCTGCGCCAGTCGCTCACCAATCGACTCGCGGCTTTCAACACCGCGCTCGTAGTGCACCACCGTTGCACCATACGCCTTGGTATTGGCCACTTTATTCGCCGGCGCATCGTGCGGCATGATGATTGTTGCGCGTGTGCCAAATACCTTTGCGGCAAGCGCGACTCCTTGTGCATGGTTTCCGGATGAGTAGGCAACTACGCCGCGTTGTAGGGCTTCGCTCGGCAGGGCACTTACGGCCGAGCAGGCACCTCTAAACTTAAAGCTTCCGGTCACTTGCAGGGGCTCGGCTTTTATCCATAGCTTCCTCCCTGCGATGGCATCAAGTCTGGGCGAGTTGAGTAGAGGTGTCCTCGCAATAGTCTCCTTGATGCGTTTATGAGCACGTTGAATATCGATAAAGGCTACGGTCACGGGTTGTCCTCTGGGCTATTTGGAGCCAATCTCGAGTCTGCATAAAAGTCGTCAGGATTGATCCGGTTGCTGTGAAATTTCGAACTAAGACTAATACACACTCTGGGGCGCGTGCAGTGTTGGATTATGTGCAACACGACGGGGGGCGAGAAGATGCTGGATTTCGAGGCAGGGCTGACTGCGTCGTTCGCGCCATCTGCTTGATCACCGGTGAACCGTATACACACATTCGGCAAGACCTGTCGTACTTGCAAAAAAAGATGACCGGTGGGTTGTATCCCTCGATTTCTGACGGAGTGATGACACCCGTTCACTACCTTTATCTCACAAGCAAAGGTTGGGAATTAACACTGACAAAGGGCACATACCTGACCGATATACCTCGGGAGGGAGACCATATCGCCGTTATCCCTCGCCATATGATGGCGGTGCGAAGTGGCACGGTCTGGGATTCTTGGGATTCCCGTTTCAGTCGCCGCACAAAAAATGGTTATCCCAGGTTGCTCGGTTATTACACGCCTCCCGCCTAGGCGTTAATGCGTGCGTAACGCCTTCTGCGCACCCTAGGCATCAATCCAGCGGATAATGTAATCCTCAAGATCCTCTGGGTTTACCTTGGTCTCTGAAATGACTTTACCTCTGATGCCTCGGGGGTCTTTTTGTACGGAAGAAACATGTCCCGTAATGAGCGGATGCCATAGTGGTAGGGCTTTGTCTTCGGATCGGAGCCGGTAGGCACAGGAAGCAGGGAGCCATTTCATTTGGCTTTCTGTCATGGTCGACACATCCATGCAATCCGGCACGCGGTCAAAGCGGCGTTGGTAATCTTGGCAGCTACCGCGTTTGAGATCGAGAAGCTCGCAAGCGACCCGTGTGTAAAAGACTTCTTCCGTGTCCTCGTCTTGTAATTTGTGCAAACAGCATTTGCCACAGCCATCACAGAGCATCTCCCACTCCTCGTGACTCAAGTCGGACAGAGGGGTCGTATTCCAGTATTCAGCGCTGCGTTGTGCAGACGGTTTCTTCATGATCTCTCTAGCTAGTCGTTAAACATCGCCAACGCCTGACGGCTTACTCGTCCACTTTTGACAGGTGGGCGAGCGAACCCGCGTTTTTCTCCCAGTTTCTGCCATCAAAGGGGGTGTCATAGGTTGCTTCGACGGTCTCGGGTTTTATGCACCGAGCATTGACACTCACGCCGTCAGGATTTGAGCGAGGGATATAGAAGGATTTTACGCCGCACTGGTTGCAAAAATAGTGCTTTGCCAGGCCACTACCGAACGTGTATAGCGACAGAGACTCTTCGCCTTTGGTCAAAGTAAACCGGCTTTCCGGTACGAGGAGGTGTTGGAAATGATTGATATCGCAGATGCTGCAGTTGCAGGTGTGCGTATCCAGCACAGCGGGAGCTTCCACGGTCCATTCCACCGCGCCGCAGTGACATCCCCCGGTATGGGTTACACGGGTTGCGTCTTTTGAGGCAGCCACCTTTTCACCTCTAATGCGGATCTGCTCAATCAGCCCCGAAGTGTCCCATCGACCACCGCCGTTTTCCTGAACATGGGCATACTGCGCATCAACCAATGTTGCGATCGGTAAGTGAAGACCGAGCCGATCGGCGACATCGAGGGCAAACCCGAGATCCTTGCGCATCCAGTCAATGGCAAAGCCAAAATCGTATTCACGTTTCGCCATGGTGGTTGCACGGTTATTCATCTGCCATGACTGCGCTGCTCCACCTTGGATTGCCTCAGTCACTTCATCGATATCCAGCCCGGCGCACTCTGCAAAGTGGAGTGCCTCAGAGAGGCCGCCTAAGATGCCGGCTATCGCCAATTGGTTCACCATTTTCGTCGTCTGGCCACTGCCTACGTCACCCATGAGTTGCACGTGTTTTGCGTAAGCGCGCATGATCGGTTCGACGGGGTCAAAATTGGATTGCTTGCCCCCAACCATGACGGTGAGAACGCCATTCTCGGCACCTGCTTGGCCGCCTGATACCGGCGCATCTAAAAAATGAACCCCAATCGCATCACAGGCCTTGTCGAGTTCGACAGCGAGGTCTTTCGATGTTGTTGTGTGATCTATCAACGTCGCGCCCTGCGTCATCGTGGACAAAACACCATCAGAGTCCGACGCGACGGTGCGTACATCGCTATCATTACCCACGCAGAGAAACACGACGCTGGCGTCAACAGCGGCCTCGGCAGGGGTCGGTGCTGAAATGCCACCGAACTCGTCGACCCAAGCGAATGCCTTGGTTTCGGTGCGGTTATAAACGCAGACGTCAAAGCCGTTGCGTTGCAGATGACCAGCCATGGGATAGCCCATGGCGCCCAGTCCGATAAAGGCAACTTTTTGCTGACTCGACATGACGTGTTTCCTGATGCAATGTTTTGAACCGATTTCAAAAGTGAGTTGACCATGAAAAGAACGATAAGGCGATGCTTCGCAACGTTATCGACCACAATTTTGGCGGTAAGCGCCACGGCACAGGATTTAGGCCCAGGTGCCAGACCGGTAGGAGAGAACTGGTCGCGAAGTCCCGTGATGGCCGTCAACGGTATGGCAGCGACAGCACAACCACTCGCATCTTCTATTGCCGTCGATGTTCTAAAGCAAGGCGGCTCAGCAGTGGATGCAGCGATTGCGGCAAATGCTGCGCTTGGACTGATGGAGCCCACGGGCAATGGGATCGGTGGTGATTTATTCGCCATTGTCTGGGATCCGAAGTCCAATCGGCTCTACGGTTACAACGGCTCGGGGCGATCTCCGAAAGGGAGGTCACTGACGCAGCTTAAAAGCGCCATAGCCGCGATGAAAGAAAAGGGCGTCTTAGCCGCGGACTACGTGGGCATACCCTCACATGGCTCCTTGTCCGTGACGGTGCCGGGGGCCGTGGATGGCTGGTTTGCATTGCATAAGCGCTGGGGCCGGTTACCGATGGGCGAAGTCCTCGAACAGCCTATACGTTATGCGAGCGAGGGCTTCCCTTTGTCGCCTGTTATCGCAGCAGGGTTTGCGGCAAACCAGCGCCGCTTCGAGAGCGTTGCGCCAATGATCGAAGAACAGGCGAATGCCACTGCAACGTATTTTCCCGGTGGTGTCGCGCCCAAGGCTGGCGATGTTTTCAAAAACCCAGATCTAGGTTCGACACTCTCTGCGATTGCAAAAGAGGGTCGCGAGGCGTTTTACAGCGGCAGTGTCGCGCAGAAAATGGCTGCCTATTTTGACGAGATCGGCGCAGATCTGACGCTCGCTGATTTACAGGCACATAAGGGCGAGTGGGTTGAGCCACGAGGTGTCGAGTATCACGGCTACACACTTTTCGAACTGCCGCCAAACGGACAGGGATTCGCGGCGCTGATGATGCTCAATATCCTCAAGAACATCGATTTACGCAATTTTGACCGAGGCTCTCCCGAGATTTTCCATTATATGGTCGAGGCAAAACGTCTGGCGTTCGAGGCTATGGCGGGGACATTTGCGGATCCAGAGTTTGCCACTATTCCTATCGACGAGTTACTTAGCGACCAATTCGCGAAGCGCCAATTCTCGCGTATCAAGACTGATAGCGTTATGTCCCCTGCGCAGTTGGCTGTTGAGTTGGAAGGTGAGGGCGATACAACTTACTTAACCGTGGTGGATGGCGAAGGCATGATGGTCTCGCTCATTCAGTCAAACTATCGAGGGATGGGCAGTGGGCTCGTGCCCACAGGTCTTGGCTTTATGCTGCAGGACCGTGGAGAGCTATTCTCCCTAGAAGACGGCCATCCTAACGTCTACGCCCCCGGCAAGCGCCCGTTCCATACCATTATTCCGGCCTTTTTGTTCAAGGATGGGAAGCCGTTTATGAGTTACGGACTCATGGGAGGCGGAATGCAACCACAAGGTCACGTCCAGGTTCTGGTTAACATCGCCGACTTTGGTATGAATCTGCAAGAAGCGGGCGACGCTGCTCGCTTCCTCCACGACGGTGGCTCAAGCCCGGACGAGGGCATTGCGACTGACTACGGAACGCTCTTTGTTGAGCCGGGCGTGCCAGAGAGCACGGTAAACGCGCTACGCGCGCTGGGGCACGTCGTAAAAGTAGACGACACCGCAGGTAAGTTCGGCGGGTATCAGGCTATCAGTCGTGACCTGAAGACCGGTGTGCTCACGGGCGCTACGGAAATGCGTAAGGACGGTACTGTCGTTGGCTACTGAAACGCGACCCCTTGCCATTGTTGTAGGAAGCGGCGGTGCAATCGCACGGTCGCTTCTCAACCTGTGGAATCAGTCGGGACATTACGACGTCGTTGCAATCGGGCGCATCTCCAGCGATGTGGACAACGTGCTCTCGTTTACCACTGACTACAGCGAAAGATCGCTGGCTGATGTTGTTGAGTTGGTCGCGGCTCGTGGCACAAACATCGAACGTCTCGTCATCACCAACGGGGTGTTGTCAGGCGAGGACTTCGGCCCGGAGCGAAAAGTGGGTGATATCAATGCGGCTTCATGGCAACACGTCATGGACGTGAATGCTTTGACGCCGATGCTCGTATTGTCTGCTTTTTGGCCTTTGATACGGAAATCGGATCAACCGCGAGTCGCTGCTTTGACGGCGCGAGTTGGCAGCTTGTCGGATAACGGCTTGGGTGGTTGGTACAGCTATAGAGCAAGCAAGGCCGCTTTGAATATGATGCTCAAATGCGCTGCGATTGAGTTGAGGCGGGTAAATAAGAACGCGAAGTTGATTGCTTATCACCCTGGGACAGTCGATTCCCCCCTCTCAAAGCCGTTCCAGCGGTCGGTACCCGATGGCAAATTGTTTACACCTGACTTCACTGCCCAACGACTCGAGGGTTTGATGGCGACAGCCGTTGTAGACGGAGAGCTTTCTTACTTAGATTGGGCCGGCGAAAAAATCGATTGGTAAAGACATTCAGGTCCCGAGAGCTATCGCCTTCAAGCAGATGCAGCGTGCTAAGACCGACTCGGCTGAGTCAGCACTCCCGCCAAACCATTACTCCGGCCGAGCCTACAGCCCGGCCTTTGATATTACCCAAAGATTTAAGCTAGAAACTCAGCACGGGAGGCTGGGTCGGTTTTAAAAACTCCACCGAGAGACGTGGTGCGGGTCGTTGAGTTTCCATCTTTCACGCCCCGAGCCTTCACACAGTAATGCACTGCGGTCATCGTCACTGCGACGTCTTCTGTGTCCAAGAGGGTTTGCAGCGCCACTAGGACCTGCTGCGTGAGTCGCTCTTGTACTTGAGGGCGCTGTGCAAAGAAGCGCACCAGACGGTTAATCTTGGACAGACCAATGACCTTGTCTTTCGGAATATAAGCGACTTTTGCAAAGCCATCGATCGTCACAAAGTGGTGTTCGCAGGTGCTGGTGAGGTCAATCTTATCGACGCATACCATCTCTTCGACGTTCATTTTGTTATCGATTACCGTAATCTTCGGAAACTTTGAGTAATCGAGCCCGGAAAAGATCTCATCGACGTACATTTTTGCGATGCGATGAGGGGTTTCCTCAAGACTGTCATCGCTAAGATCTAATCCTAGGGTGTCCATGATTGTTTCGAACGACTCCCGAATGCGGTCATATTTTTGGTCCCGCGACAAGTTGTTCACTACCATGGGTGTTTCGAGACCGCGCTCAAGCAGCGCCCCGCGCACAGCGATCGCCTCGTCAGAAAGCGAGCCCGGCAGCGTCGTCGTTTTTGCTTTAGTTTGAACTTGATGCATCGTCCGTTGTCCTTAAATTAGGTGTAAACTTGGTACGGCAGTGTTTTGGACGCGGATGCTACTGCCAAGTCGTAATGTAAGTTTTGTTTGCGTTTGTAGATGTTTTGCATAGGTGTAATGGGTGTAAAGATATGTTGACACGTTTTTCTTGGTTTTTCTTGGTCATTGCGCTTATTTCGTCGCCTTCTTTGGCCGCGGATAAAGTTGAGTTAGCCCTGCAGGAGTTCCGAGACGCGGGAGCGGGGTCATACATCGACGCAGCGTATGGTTATGCAGTATTCCCGAGCATTGGTAAGGCGGGCTTGTTCGTTGGTGGAGCTCACGGGAAAGGCCGTGTGTTTCGTGAGGGCACAGAGATTGGCAAGTCCACGATGACTCAGGTTAGCGTGGGACTTCAGTTCGGCGGCCAAGTGTATAAGCAAATTATCTTTTTCGAAGACGCTCGCGCCTTGCGAGAGTTTACTTCGGAAGGATTTGAATTTGGCGGTCAAGCCACCGCAGTTGCACTCAACTCCGGTGCGTCTGCAGAAGTAAGTACGGGCGGCGGTGGTCGAACGTCGGTGACGGTGGCGAACGGTGAGAGTTCAGAAGTGGACAGCTTTGGGTTTAATAAAGGCATGGCTGTCTTTACGCTCTCTCAGGGCGGTTTCATGGTGGAGGTCTCGATCGGCGGTCAGAAGTTCAGCTACGAGCCGCGTTGAGTCGTCACTATTTAATGTTTATACGATCGCCTAGTTAGTTGATCGCCGAGCAGTCGGTGCTTGTTAATCAGTCGATGTTGGTTAACCAGTCGGTGCCTCTGAGTCAATCGTCCAGCCGTCGATCTTTAACAAGGGGGGCGGCCGCGTTCTTCAGTTTGATTGTGAATCTTTGTCGGCGCTGACCCACCAACCGATGGTGACCGCTAAATGCAGAGTGGATCACGCGGGTAAGCTGTAAGCGCTCTAGGCTCTTCGCTTCTGGCTTTTCGCTCCTCGCTTCTGGCTCGTCACCAGTCAACAGGGAACCGCCTGCGCGGCTCGATCTTATGCCTGTCGTTTGTCTTTTCCCCTTTTTGCATCTCTCCGGGTTAAAGGCTTGAGCAGACCAATCTGCGCTTGGCAAATCACAGCGCGATCTCTTCGAAAGTGATATCGACCTTTGCGAGGCGATCCACAAGGTGCTGACCGAGAGCAGAGGCCGGAGTCCATATCCCGCCTTCAACGTCTAGTTCGTCAAACGCGAGGGAAAGACCAGCTTGGGCCAGCATTCTCGACGTTGCGCCGTAACCTGGATCGCGCTTGCCTTTTACACAAATTCTGACGTCTTTTTCACTATTAGTTGGATGATGCGCGTGCACATGGAATTCAAAAAATCCGTTTTCACGCTCGGACAGCGAAGGACCATCACCGGGCTGCGGTAAGCGTTTTGAAATCAACTTGCGCAAGGGACCGATCGCCAGAGCAATCATCCCCAGTGACATGCCTCCCGCTAGGAGCAAGCCTGAGCGACGATTCTCAACCAGCATCGATTCGTCATAGGAAAAATCTGCGCCATAAACCAGGCTGGCGAGGGCGTTTGAACGACGCACGACCTTGCCGTTGATGGCTGCCATTACGAACGGGCCCGTCCAGCTTTCAAAGTTCTCGTCCCATCGTATTCCTCGCTGATCTGGGCCGTCAGGTCCGGGATTAAGTTCCGAGGGGTAAAGTCCATAGGGATCGTTCAATACGTTTCTCGCGACGGGGTCACTCACGCCTTGCTCGACCGCGAGAAGCATGCTCGCGACCGTTCCACCACTGACCGCGCCTTTCGACTTTCCCATCCGGCCGCTTACCTTGGTTGCGAACACCCCATGCTTCTCCATCATGGTCTGTTGTGCAACGAAGACGCCGAGATCCGAAGGAATGCTGTCGAACCCACAGCAATGCACCAGCCGTGCTCCGGTCTCTTCCGCCAGCGCACTCACTTTTTCAAAGATAGACGCCATCCACTGAGGCTCGCCTGTGAGATCACAATAATGGGTTCCCTGCGCGGCACAGGCCTCAACAAGTGGTGTGCCGAAACGCGCATAGGGGCCGACGGTGCTGATAATGACCTTTGCCGAAGCCGCAAGTCGCGCCATGTCATCTTCCCGACTGCTGTCGGCAACAATTGTCGCTAGATCTGGCGCATTGATGGTGCCCTTCAGCTCATCGAGTTTTGTTTGTGAACGCCCAGCAATCGCCCACGAGAGCGCTCGATGGTGTTCGTGGAGGTACTCTGCAACCAGTGCCCCGGTGAATCCAGTCGCCCCGTACACAACAATGTCGAAGTCTCTCTGTGTGTTCTCATTCATATCAAAGTCGCTGTAGTTGTTGTCTTCCATAAACCCCCCACGCTGTATTTTTTCAGTGTAACAGTGTGACGAAAAATGGCGGGTATTAATCACGTCGAATGAGAGCGGTGTGGTACTCTTGTCGGAATAGAAATCCGTCACACAGGGGGTTGATAGTGGTTTCGGTTCTCAAGCGGTCAATCGGGCCTCTCGTCGTTACGTTGCTCACCGCGTTGACAGTGGGTGGCTTAGTGCAAAATGCGCCACAGCCCGAGGTGGGCGACTCCGAGACGGTGCGGATTGGCGTCTACACCGAAGCAGCAAAACGCACGGCTGCCTCTGCCGAGGTGACGGTCTACGGTGAGGTGAGACCAAGAGTCCAGATTGACGTTATCAGTGAGGTCGCAGGACGAATCACGGCTGTTTCGCCTAGCTTTGCCGAAGGCGGGAGTATTCCAGCCGGTGAGCCTCTGATTACGATCGAGAAGCGTGACTACAACGTTGCCGTGTCTGAGGCGAGAGCGCGTGTAGCTGCGAGGGAGTTAGAGCTCGCGCAGGCACTTGCTGACGCCGACGTGGCAAAAAAGCAGCTCGCTAAGGAAAAAAATCCTTCAGACCTCGCACTGAAACTGCCACAGATTGCTCAAGCGCGGGCGGCCTTAGAAGCCGCTGAAATGAGTCTCGAGCGCGCGCGGTCGGATCTGGAAAGAACGCAGATCACGCTTCCTTTTGATGCCCGCATTACACAGACATCTGTCGATGAAGGTCAATACCTTGGGTTGGGTCGAACCATAGCCTCCGTATTCTCAACTGATATCGCTGAGGTGCGCCTGCCTTTCACAGATGCCGATATCGCGGCGCTCGGTGTTCCGATTGGTTACGAAGCTCTGGAAGGCGAGGGGTTGCGAGTTAGGTTGACCGCGGATGTCGCAGGCGCAACTCGACAATGGCAGGGGCAGCTTGTGCGACTCGATGCCTCGCTCGATGCTCGCACGCGCACGACGTTTGGCACGGTGGAAGTGCGAAATCCATTTGCTGAGTCTGAGGGTGCGATGCCTATGGCACCCGGCTTATTCGTCTCGGCTAACGTTAGCGGGCGGTCTTTGTCAGATGTATTGGCCATCCCCGCGGCTGGGCTTCGAGCCGGCGGGCGGGTATTCATCATGAACGATGAAGATTTGCTCGAGATCCGAAGTGTGCGCGTCGCCCACGCGACTAATGAAATTGCTTATTTGAGCAGCGGCATTAGCGAGGGAGACCGGGTCATTATATCCCCGATCCGCAATCCTGTTCCGGGAATGGCGCTCTCGGCGATTCAAGAAGCTGCTGATCCTGTGCAGCTGAGTGCAGGTTAAAGCATGAACGGAATCATAGCGTGGTGGGTAAGGAATGCCGTTGCCGCTAACTTGCTGATGATCTTCATTTTTGTTTCTGGGTTGATTGCTTGGGGCACGATTGAAAAAGAGGTTCAGCCAGTTGTGAAGCTGCCGCTTGTCCAAGTGTCTCTCACTTGGCCCGGTGCCTCCCCCAAAGAAATCGAGCAGCAGGTTATTCAGCGTGTCGAGGCAGCAGTAAAGAATCTGGATAACGTCCGCCGATACGACTCAAACGCTAGCGAAGGTTTTGGTCGTGTAAGACTTGAGGCCGCGCCTCGTGCGGATATGACGAAGTTCAAGGAAGATGTACGTGACGCTGTAGACGCGATCACGTCGTTTCCGCGTGATCTTGAACCTCCGAGGATTCGTCTGCT
>CAJXZI010000007.1 GCA_913063005.1 uncultured Halieaceae bacterium
AAGCAATCACGACCTTGGGCGCCGAGTCCCTCAAGAAGGCAACACTGATGTATCAATGCTATCCACTTCCCAACATGCCAGAGTTGACCCAAAGGCAACGCAAGCAATTGCGTGAAGGGTTTGGTGATTGTCACAATGGTATGCCGGATCAATGGCGAAAACGGCTGCAATGAAGACAGCCGTTTATTCGCGATACAGCCGCGAGATCTATATGGCGGCGAAAGGTGGCGGCACGGATCCCTCTGCAAACCTGTCACTCCGCTCCTTGATAGACCGCGCTAAGAAAGATCAGGTCCCCTCGCACGTGATTGAAAAAGCGATCGACAAGGCTAGTTCAGGTGTCGGTGAGGATTTTCAAATAGCGCGGTACGAAGGGTTTGGGCCCGGTGGAACGATGCTGTTGGTTGACTGCTTAACCGACAACGCCAACCGAACGATTGGCGAAGTACGTCCAGCCTTTACCAAAGGCAAGGGGAAGTTTGGTTCGCCCGGCACGGTTGCGCATATGTTTGAGCATGCCGCTGTCTTCGTTTTCAAGGGAGATGAAGAGGCGGTGTTAGATTGTTTGGTGATGGCCGATGTTGATGTTCTTGAGGTGGAAAGCGAGGACGACATGGTGACGGTCATGGCGCCAAATACTGAGTTTGCTAAGGCGCGTAATGCACTCACAGACGAGTTCGCCGATCTGGATTTCGAGGTCGATGAGATTCAGTTTGTTCCAAAAGGTGAGACACCTATTTCTGGTGAGGATCTTGAGCAGTTTGAAAAACTCCTCGATCTGCTCAACAAGTGTGAGGACGTACAGAATATCTATCACGACGCGAAATATTAATTTTGCATCTTATGTTTTGCGATGACCTTCGTTTGAGCCCCCGTTCTCTCTGAGCCCTCGTTCCTGAAAGAGAGCGCTCAAAAAGGGGCGAAAAGGTCCTCATCGTTAGCAAAGCTCTTAAACTCTAGGGCGTAGCCATTGGGGTCTCTGAAAAACACTGTTCGCTGCTCGCCCGGTGTACCTTCAAATCTGACTGAGGGTTCGATGATCATTTCCACTTTGCCATCTATGCGGCTGCATAGGTCCCGGTGCTGGTCGGGCATAAGCACAACACCGAAATGGGGAATGGGCACGCTGTGGGCGTCGACCGGATTGTAAGATTCGGCCAATGGCCCCGACCCGGTAACGTGAAATACCAATTGATGACCATAAAGATTAAGGTCGATCCAATCGTCGCTGGTCCTGCCGAGGCTGCAACCAAGTACCTCGCAGTAGAAGCGTTGGGTTTCTTTCAGCTTGGCCGTGGGGAGGGCGAGGTGGAAAGGTCTAACACTCACTGATAATCCTTAGTATTAAATGATGGCGCGACCTTTGTATCGCGCACCTTTGCTCGTGCACAGGATACGTGATTTGTTTCTCTAGTGGTGGGTTTGTTGCTATTGGATTCGGCCGTCCGAGACTGCGATTATTCACGGTTACGATCCAAAACATTCTTGTCGGTCAAAAAAACATACTGTATGTTCAAATCACGATTTAGCGGCGTTGCGCGCACGAGATTTGTAGTCGTCGCTCACTCACTTAACAACCAAACATAACGTCAAAAAAGGGGTAGGTTATGGACTTAGGTGTCTCTGAAAAAGTTGCGCCCATTCTCGAGAGCGTTCGCAATTTCATTAACGACGAGGTGCTCCCGCTCGAGGAGGAATACAAAGCTCAGATAGAAATTGGATCGCCATGGGAATTCACCGATCGTCAAACCGAGATCTTGGAGAGCTTGAAAGCTAAGGCGCGATCGCAAGGCCTCTGGAACTTCTTCCTCACCGACAAAAATGGCACTGGGCTCAATACCGTTGAGTATGCCTATCTTGCGGAAGAGATGGGTCGCTCCTACATCGGTGCTGAGGTTTTCAACTGCAGTGCGCCCGATACGGGAAACATGGAGGTCATCCACAAGTACGGAACCGAGGCGCAAAAAAAGCAGTGGCTCGAGCCGCTGATGAACGGGGAAATCCGGTCTTGCTTCGGTATGACCGAGCCCGATGTTGCGTCGTCTGATGCCACTAATATCTGTACCACGGCTGTGCTCGAGGGCGATGAGTGGGTTATCAACGGAGAGAAGCACTGGACAAGTGGCGCTGGCGATCCTCGCTGCAAAGTGATGATTTGTATGGTCAAAACTGACCCGACTGCACCCAAGCACCTGCAGCAGTCTCAGATCCTCGTACCCATGGACACTCCCGGGGTTGAGATCGTTCGTCCGCTTACCGTTTTTAATAACGTTGATGCACCCCACGGCCATATGCGCGTGAAGCTTAATAATGTCCGTGTACCCAAGGACTGCATGATTTTGGGCGCGGGTCGTGGCTTTGAAATTTCACAGGGTCGCTTAGGTCCAGGCCGGATCCACCACTGCATGCGTTCAATTGGTGCGGCGGAAAAAGCTCTGGACTTGCTCTGCAAGCGTGCGACGACCCGGACCGCATTTGGTCGTCCGCTTTCAAAGTTAGGTGGCAATATCGACATCATTGCCGACGCTCGAATGAACATCGAGCAAGCGCGTCTGCTGACGCTTAAGACAGCATGGATGATGGACACGACCGATCCAAAAGAAGCGCGTATTTGGATCTCGATGATCAAGACAGTCGTGCCAAATATGGCATTGAAGGTCATCGACGATGCCATCCAAATGCATGGCGGCATTGGCGTCTCCAATGACACGCCACTGGCCAATATGTGGGCAGGGCAACGCACACTGCGATTGGCTGACGGACCCGATGCGGTGCACCGCATGGTGGTTGGCCGGCATGAGCTCAAGGGTTACACCACGGTCGAAGATACCGGCGCGACTTTTAGAGACGGATGAACGGGAAGTAAAAGGCGAGGAAGCTAATCATGGCGATTACATGGGTCGAACCCGATGAAATGGTAAACATGGTGGGCACAAAGTTGCCTGCCAGCGATTGGATGACGGTCGATCAAGATCGCATCGATACATTCGCTGATTGCACTGAAGACCATCAATTTATTCACATCGATCAGGAAGCCGCAGCGAAAACACCGTTTGGTGGAACCATTGCTCACGGCTTTCTGACCCTGTCTCTGCTCACCAAGCTGAGTTCCGAGAATTCCATCGGTGTGAAGGGCACGGTAATGGGCGTGAACTACGGCATCGACAAGCTCCGGTTCATCGCACCCGTACGTGCAGGCAAGCGGATTCGTGCGCATTCAGAGATTCTGGATGTCGATCGCAAGGACGCCAATCGTTTTCTGGTGAAAACGGGCGTAACGGTAGAAATTGAAGGTGAAGAAACACCCGCACTCTACGCAGAGTGGTTGGGTATGTCTTTCACGGGTTGAGTTACTTTAGGTAGGGAATAGAAAGAATGACGATTCGATATGACGGTCAGGTTGCGATCGTTACGGGTGCGGGAAATGGCTTAGGTAAAAGTCATGCGCTTCAATTGGCGGCACGTGGTGCCAAAGTAGTAGTCAACGACTTGGGTGGCACCGTCGACGGTAGTGGCGGCGGCAGTGCTGCGTCTCAAGCTGTTGTCGCTGAGATCGAAGCCGCGGGTGGCGAGGCAATGGCTCACGGTGCGAATGTTGCCGACTTCGAGCAAGTGCAAGATATGGTTGCAAAGACCATGGAGCGCTGGGGTCGCGTCGATATTCTCGTGAACAACGCGGGTATTCTACGTGATAAGAGTTTCGGTAAAGGTTCTCTCGAGGACTTTAAATTGGTGCTCGATGTCCACCTGATGGGTAGCGTGAACTGTACGAAAGCGGTTTGGGACATCATGCGCGAGCAAAATTACGGGCGTATTGTTGTGACAACTTCATCAAGTGGCCTTTATGGTAACTTCGGTCAGACCAACTACGGTGCGGCCAAAATGGGCGTCATTGGCATGATGAACACGCTCGCGCAAGAAGGTGCTAAAAACGATGTAAAAATCAACGCACTCGCTCCGACTGCAGGCACCCGGATGACGGAAGGCCTCATTCCTGACAAGGCGTTTGATTTGATGACGCCTGAGACTGTGACTCCGGCTGTTCTCTATCTGGTGTCGAAAGAGGCGCCAACCCGGACAATTTTGGCCGCGGGTGCAGGCGGTTATGCGGTGGCAAAAATCGTAGAGACCGACGGTATCTATCTCGATGATGCGGACCAAACGCCTGAAGCCATCGCGGCAAACTGGGACGCTATTGCTAACAGTGAGCCAAAGCAGCTTCAAGCCGGCTTCGAGCAGACCTTTAAGTTTCTTGGGAAGGCAGCACAGGCCAAAGGGATTTCACTCGAATAAGCATTTCACTCACTTGGGAAGGGGTATGCTCAAAACGGCCTTCCATAAAATATAAATATCGCTGAGAGACCCTCAGGGGCACAGGGAGAAAACAATGAAAGAAGCAGTAATCGTATCAACAGCACGTACACCGATCGGCAAAGCGTACCGTGGCGGATTTAACAACTTGCAGGCGCCAACCATGGGTGCTCACGCTATACGGGCCGCGGTAGAGCGCGCGGGTATCGAAGCTGACCGTGTTGAAGACTGCATCATGGGTGCAGCCCTCACACAGGGAACCTCTGGCATGAACATCGGTCGAAACGCAGCGCTTCGTGCCGGCTTGCCGGTCACTGTCTCAGGTATGACGATCGACCGTCAGTGTTCATCTGGCCTCATGGCAGTTGCAACTGCAGCCAAGCAAGTCATGTATGACGGTATGGATGTTGTTGTGGGTGGTGGACTCGACTCGATTTCGCTAGTGCAGAACGAGCATATGAACGGACACCGCTTGGTTGATAACGAGTTGGTTGGTATGCACAAAGATATTTACATGCCCATGTTGCAAACGGCTGAGGTTGTTGCGGCGCGCTACGGTATCTCTCGCGATGCGATGGACGAGTACGGATTTGAGTCTCAAGAGCGGACTGCCGCAGCCTATGCAGCGGGACGTTACGATGCCGAACTCGTTCCCGTCACTTGTGATCGCATTGTCTTCAACAAAGAGACCGGTGAGCAGTCTACGGCTGAAGTCACGGTGACAGCGGATGAGGGCGTGCGCCCATCAACGCTTGAAGGCGTTAAGGGACTTCGCACGGTGATCGAGGGTGGAACAATCACGGCAGGTAATGCGTCGCAATTGTCTGATGGTGCCTCTGCGCAAGTGGTTATGAGTAGTGATATGGCGACTTCGTTGGGACTTGAGCCGCTTGGTGCCTACCGTGGTATGGCAGTCGCTGGTTGCGAGCCTGATGAAATGGGTATTGGCCCTGTCTTCGCAGTACCTAAGCTGCTGAAGCAACATGGCCTAACCGTCAATGACATTGGTCTCTGGGAGCTTAACGAAGCGTTTGCGGTTCAGGTGCTTTACTGCCGAGACACACTGGGTATCGACAACGATAAGCTCAACGTCGACGGTGGTGCGATTGCGATCGGTCACCCCTACGGTATGAGTGGCTCGCGAATGATTGGTCACGCGCTGATCGAAGGTAAGCGTCGCGGTGTGAAATATGTTGTGATCACCATGTGTGTTGGTGGCGGTATGGGCGCAGCTGGACTCTTCGAGGTTTACTAAGATGGCAAAAGCGGTTGTATGTAGTGAGCACGGTCTTCCGGACAAGCTGAATCTTGTCACCGATTGGGAGACCCCGGAACTGGGCCCTAACGATGTTCGCATGGACGTTAAAGCTGCTGGCCTTAACTTTCCTGATGTGCTGATCATCCAGGGGAAATATCAAATGCAACCGCCTATGCCCTTCGTACCGGGCGGTGAGTCTGCGGGTGTTGTGACGGAAGTTGGCTCGGCGGTAACACGTTGGTCTGTTGGTGACAGCGTGATTCAGTTGGGTGGTGTCGGTGGTTTCGCAAGCGAAGCTGTTGTCAACGAAAATGCCCTGCTTCCAAAGCCTGAAGGTATCGATTTCACGGCAGCTGCGGGGGTGGGTATGACCTACTTCACCTCCTACTATGCGCTCAAGCAGCGTGGCCAACTCAAAGCTGGTGAGACTATGCTCGTCATGGGGGCTGCTGGCGGTGTTGGTAGTACCGCTGTTGAGCTCGGTAAAGTCATGGGTGCCAAAGTCATTGCGGCGGCAAGCTCAGACGAAAAGTTGGAGCTCTGTAAGCAGTTGGGCGCTGACGAAGTGATCAACTACAGCACTGAGTCGATTAAAGACCGCATTAAAGAGATTACTGGCGGTAAAGGCGTTGACGTTGTCTACGACCCCGTTGGTGGCGACTTCGCGGAGCCCGCAGTTCGTAGCATGGCGTGGAATGGTCGTTATCTCGTGATCGGCTTCGCATCGGGCCCGATTCCCAGCATTCCATTGAACCTTACGCTCCTTAAGGGCTGTGCTCTCGTTGGCGTCTTCTGGGGTCGCTTCTTGGGCGAGGAACCTGCAGAGCAGCAGAAAAATGTGGAAGAGCTCTGGGGCTTGTTCAATGACGGTAAATTGAATCCAGTTGTGACAGATGTCTTCCCCATTGAAGAATACGAAGCGGGCTACGCTGCCATGATGGAGCGTCGCGCCAAAGGCAAAGTGATCTTCACATTCTGATCGATGGACGGCTATTCCTTCCAGTCTGTTAAAACTGCGCTGGTTCAGTCCGGCGCGGTCTTGCAGCTCAATGAGCTTCTGGTCGAGCGGGGATTGCGTAGGCCTTTGTTCGTAACCGATTCCCAACTCATCGAGTTGGGTGTTGTTTCTCCCGCTATCGAAGCCCTGAAACAGGCTGTAGGCGATGTCATCGTTTTCGATGGCATCGAGCCCGATCCCTCCGAGCGAGTTGTTTATGCCGCTCTGGATGCCTTCAAAGCGGGTGATTGCGACTCGGTAATTGCCGTCGGCGGTGGCAGTTCGATGGACGTAGCCAAGGTGGTTTCGGTGCTGGCTAAGGGACAGCAGGATCTGCCGGAGATCTACGGTGTCGGTATGGTGAGCAGTGAGCGGATGCCACTGTTTCTTGTGCCTACCACTGCGGGTACAGGGTCAGAGGTGACGCCTGTGGCCATTATCACGACGGGAGAAACGACAAAAGCCGGTGTCAGTTCGCCTATTTTGCTCCCTGATGTCGCGATTTTGGACGCTTCGTTAACACTCGGACTACCTGCAAGCATTTCTGCGATGACCGGTATCGATGCCATGGTCCACGCAATAGAGGCTTACACCTCCAAGATCAAGAAAAACCCTATTTCAGACATGTTGGCATTGCGTGCACTGAAATTACTGTCCGAAAACCTTCGAACAGTATTGGTGTCTCCCGGAGATGTTGCTGCGCGAGAGGCTATGTTACTGGGCTCTATGTTCGCTGGTCAGGCGTTTGCCAATGCGCCCGTCGGCGCAGTCCATGCTTTGGCCTATCCGGTAGGCGGGCACTACCACATCCCGCATGGGCTGAGTAATTCGTTAATGCTTCCTGCGGTGCTTACCTTCAATGCAGAGGTGTGTCCTGAGCTTTATGCAGAGTTGGCTCGGGTAATCCCCGGGGCAGAGCCATCGGCCGGAGGTTTGATCGATTGGTTCAAGACGCTGATCGATGAGAGTGGCCTACCTGCTACTTTGGCACAGGCTAAGATTCCAGAATCTGACCTTTCAATGTTGGCGAAAGATGCCATGTTCCAGCAGCGGTTGTTAATCAATAACCCGCGTGAGGTTGATGAGTCCACGGCGTTGCGACTTTACCAGGAAGCCTGGAGCGGTTGGGCATGAGCGAACGAGCGGCTCCCGCACCGCGCGATGGTTTTTCGATTTTTTACTCGCTCAACACGCGTTGGGCCGACAACGATATTTATGGTCACATTAATAACGTTGCCTATTACGCATTCTTTGACTCTGTGGTGAATCGCTTCCTGATTGAAGAAGGCGGCATGCGTCTCGGACACGATAACGTCGTCGGTTACGTGGTGAACTCTTCAGCTGACTACTTCTCACCACTCACCTACCCGCAGGAGCTTGAACTGGGCCTGCGTATTTCACGCATGGGCGAAAAATCCGTGACTTGGGAGATTGGTGTTTTTGCGCACGGCGCTGCGCTAAGCAGTGTAACCGGTCGATTCACCCACGCATTTGTCGATCGCGAAGCCAATAAATCAGCCGCCATCCCCTCAGGAATTCGTCGAGCCATTGAAGCGCTCAAGTCACCCTCGGATTCCTAGGTTTTTGTCTTAAGTATTCGTCTTTCAGCTTAGAGATCGATCCCCGTAGCGTTTTTAACGGTAATAACTAAGGCATGCGCTGCTGAGCGGATTTGTACGGGGTTGTTCTATCGTAGCTTTCAAAGCGCATCTTGTAAGGACGCTATTGAGGTCCGATGTTAATCCGCTACCTCTACTTTATACCGCGCGATTTAAATTCGCAGGCTGAAACCAGTATCGTGATGACTCCTGCATACAAGAGCTTTCCGATTTGGCACTTTTGAGCTCTTCAGTTAGTCCTCTACGTCCGCCATGATCGCACGTGACTTCAGTGCGTAGGCCAAAACAAGCACGGTGATGGCGCCGGCAAAAAGCGGTGGGTAGGCTGGATTCATTTGGTAGAGCGCCCCACCGAGAATTGGGCCAATAACGAAGCCGGCCGCTGGACATGCGGTGATGAGGCCTGCGGCGCCGCCTTGCTCATCGCGACTTACCGAGAGTGATGCGCCTGCGGCGATAGCGGGACCGATTAAACCCAATCCAGCACCCATAAATGCCATGCCGATGATCAATCCCGTAAGCCCTTGGGCCGACGCGACAAAGCCGGCGGCAATTAAGTTACAAATTAAGCCCATACGCACAAGGTTTAGCGCAGGTCCCGCGTAGCGCTGTGCAATCGATAACTGTAGTGCCAGTGTGAAAAAAGCGGAGACCATAAGTGCAGCCCCCGTGTACTGAGCTGTCTCAACGCCGCTGAGCGACAAAGTGTCTTGGATCCTAAACCCAAGCGTTTGCTGGATAGAGGAAAAGCCGGTGAAGGTTCCGATGGCGCTGAGCAGATAAACACGGAGTCGTGAGTCGAGAAAAGAAAGCCGTGGTGCGCGCTTGCGTGCTGCGCCAGATGTATCGCCTTCGGGTAAGTATTTCCAAACGACAAACACCGCGATAAACGTGAATGCTGCGGCCACATAGAGCGGGAAAAGAAGCCCCAATCCAGCGAGCAAGCCCGCGAGAACCGGACCAATAATGACGCCTAGACTATTAGCAGTGCCCAGTCGAGCCAATGTCTTCGTTCGGAATGCACGTGAGCTATGGTCTGCGGCGTAGGCGGTAACGCCGGGGCTGGTGGCAGCCATAATCGACGACTGCATGCAGCGAAAAAACAAAGCGGCAAAATAGAGCGTCCAGCCGGATAGAATACCCTTCATGCCGAGCGCAAAGACGCCGGCGAAGATCACCGTACCCACTGCATAGCCCGTCAGGCCAATCACAATAACGATTTTGCGGCCTATCTGGTCCGATTTTCGGCCCCACCAGGGGGAGCAAAATGTGAACACGAGGGCTGAGGTCGAGATGATTGAGGTGGTCTGCACCTCACTAAGGGCAACTTCGCGACCCAGTGGCGGTAAGATCGCGAAGATGAAGGCTTGGCCGATAGCGTTGGCAAGCAGACCCGTAATTAAGATGAAAAATGAGGATCTGCTAAGTCGGCTCGGAGCTGATGAGGGATTGGCGTCAGTTAGACTCATCATTCCTCGACGCCATTCGCGCTGTCACGAGGTGATAGGAGGTAGGCAGGAACTTAGTCAGAATTTGCATGAACCAGGCATCCCAGCCAATAAATACCCGCCTACGTCCGGCCAGCGTGCCTTTCATTATGACTTCAGCGGCTTTGGTGGGTGACGTTCTCGCCATTTGGCGGAATGACGCGTCACGCTCTTCAGCGGAAGTGTCAGCTGACTCGCCGTCACTACGTGCGCGCAACGCAATATTGGTGGAGATTCCTCCGGGATGTACGCAGGTTACCGTGAGTGAAGAGCCTCTGTACTCGGCTTGCAGTGACTCAGTGAACCCTCTTACAGCAAACTTGGCGCTGTTATAGGCGCTCTGGGTGGCGATGCCGACCATGCCGAAAATAGATGAGACGTTAATCAAATGGCCGTTTGGAGATGCCTCTAAAAGGGGTAAGAAGGCCTTCGTTGACCAGACAACACCCCAGTAGTTGATGTTCATCAACCATTCAAAGTTATCCAATGTCGCGCTGCGAAACTCTGAGGCGTAGGCAACCCCTGCATTGTTGAACAAGAATTCAATCGTTGTGACTTCGCTGGCAATAGTCTTTGCCCAGGTTTCAATAGCCTCCCGGTTCCCACAGTCGACAACAGCGGTTGCGACCGATCCTTTTTCACGGTCTAACATTTGTTCGGTCTCGGCGAGCCGCTCGGGACTTATGTCACAGATATGTAGATTGATGCCTCGCGCATTGAGGTTGAGAGCAAGTGCTCGGCCGATGCCATCACCTGCGCCCGTAATTACTGCGGTCTCTGCTTTAAGCGTCATTTCTACTACCCTTGCCCCTCGTCTAACGTTTTGTCGATGAAACGGATGCCTCTCGCGCCCTTTTTCATGGACACTAATCGACCGTAAACGTACAATTGAGTCTTAGCGCATTCTTGAATTGGTCGGCGGCCTTTTGGTCAGTCCGGCGCCTTTTCGTGTGCGCGAGACAATAACACATCCGGCGTCGTGACGTTTAGTGAAAACGGAGGCAAAGAGAGGCCTCAAAGGCGCGGGATGGCCAGTATGAAGAAGACTCTCTGGAGGATTTCGAGTGGATAAACCTGCTGTCTTGGCACTTGCAGACGGCACAGTTTTTCACGGGCGTTCGGTAGGCGCAGACGGGAAAACTGTGGGAGAGGTTGTTTTTAATACGGCGATGACCGGTTATCAGGAAATTTTGACCGATCCGTCTTATGCACAACAGATTGTGACGCTCACCTATCCTCACATTGGCAACACTGGGACGAACGCAGCCGATGCAGAATCGGACGCGGTTCACGCAGCGGGCCTGATCATCCGTGATTTACCGCTTGTCGCATCCAACTTCCGCTCTGAGCAAAACCTCAGTGACTACCTCGTTGCTAACAACACGGTGTGTATCGCTGATATCGATACACGTAAGCTGACAAGAATCATCCGCGAAAAAGGCGCTCAGGCAGGCTGCATTCTGACAGGTGATGCTGCTGAAGAGGCCATTGCCGCTGCGAATGCATTTCCCGGCCTCAAAGGGATGGATCTGGCCAAGGAGGTGACAACCGCGAGCAGTTACGAGTGGGTGGAGCCCACATGGCAACTCGGTGTTGAGGCGCCTGAGCGTCCTGAGTCACGTTTCCATGTTGTGGCATTAGACTTTGGTGTAAAGCGCAATATTCTGCGAATTTTGGTGGACCTTGGCTGCCGCGTGACGGTGGTGCCTGCTCAAACTGACTTCGATGCTGTGATGGCGCTAAAGCCTGATGGCGTCTTCCTGTCCAATGGTCCCGGTGATCCGGAGCCCTGTGATTATGCGATTGAGCTTGCGAAGCAAGTTATGGCGGCGGGTAAGCCGTTATTTGGGATATGCCTAGGCCATCAAATTTTGGCACTAGCGAGCGGTGCGAGTACCGAGAAGATGAGCCATGGTCATCACGGTGCCAACCACCCTGTGCAGGATTTAGCTAACAAGACCGTGATGGTGACAAGCCAGAATCATGGGTTCACGGTGTCTGATGCTGACTTGCCCGCGACGTTGACGGTTACACACAGGTCGCTCTTTGACGGCACGGTTCAGGGTATCAAAAGAACGGATACGCCTGCCTACAGTTTCCAGGGACATCCTGAGGCAAGTCCTGGACCTCACGACGCCAAATACTTATTTGATTCCTTCATAGCAGCAATGGCTGGTAAGGGTGCAGCGGAAGGTGTTCAGGGAGGAGCTGCGTAATGCCAAGAAGAGCCGATTTAGAAAGCATTCTGATCCTGGGCGCAGGTCCCATTGTCATTGGTCAGGCGTGTGAGTTTGATTACTCCGGCGCTCAGGCCTGTAAAGCATTGCGAGAAGAGGGTTACAGAGTCATTCTGGTGAACTCAAACCCAGCGACGATCATGACTGACCCCGCGATGGCAGATTCGACTTATATCGAGCCTGTTGAGTGGCAGACGGTCGCTAAGATTATTGAAAAAGAGCGTCCCAGTGCTTTGCTACCCACCATGGGTGGTCAAACAGCGCTCAACTGCGCCCTCAAATTGGATGCCGAGGGTGTTCTTGAAAAGTATGGCGTTGAGATGATCGGTGCGACGCAAGAGGCGATCGATAAGGCGGAGGACCGAGAGAAGTTCGATGTCGCGATGAAAAAGATCGGACTCGACACACCCCGGGCGGAGATTGCCCACTCGCTGGAAGAAGCCTTCGACGTGCTCGACAGAATGGGCTTCCCCTGCATCATCCGGCCGTCTTTCACAATGGGGGGTTCTGGAGGTGGTATTGCTTACAACCGCGTTGAATTCGAAACTATTTGTAAGCGTGGTCTCGAGTTGTCACCGACTAACGAGCTTTTGATCGACGAATCTCTCATCGGCTGGAAAGAGTTCGAGATGGAGGTCGTTCGCGACAAGAACGACAACTGCATCATCGTTTGCTCGATCGAGAATTTAGACGCGATGGGTGTTCACACGGGCGACTCGATCACGGTCGCGCCTGCGCAAACGCTGACTGATAAAGAGTACCAACTGATGCGAAACGCATCGTTGGCGGTGCTTCGTGAAATCGGTGTGGAGACCGGCGGTTCTAACGTCCAGTTCGGTCAGTGCCCCGACACCGGACGGATTGTTGTCATCGAGATGAACCCGCGTGTATCACGCTCTTCTGCACTGGCATCCAAGGCTACGGGTTTCCCAATTGCAAAGGTGGCGGCGAAGCTTGCCGTTGGCTACACACTTGATGAGTTGGCTAACGACATCACTGGTGGTGTGACTCCCGCATCGTTCGAGCCCTCGATCGACTACGTAGTCACCAAAGTACCGCGTTTCGCTTTCGAAAAGTTCGCTACGGCGGACGCAAAACTGACAACGCAAATGAAGTCAGTTGGTGAGGTGATGGCCATCGGTCGCACGTTTCAGGAGTCTGTGCAAAAAGCGCTTCGGGGTCTTGAGGTTGGCTCGGCTGGATTTGAGCCAAGACTTCATGTCACTGACGATGACTCACGTGCAGAGCTAGTAAAGCAGTTGACCCACCCGGGTGCAGAACGCATCTGGTATCTGGCAGACGCCTTTCGGGCAGGCTTTGAGCTCGAGGAGATCTACGGATACTCGGGTGTGGACCCCTGGTTCCTGGTACAAATCGAGGATATTGTTCGGCTCGAGGGCTCGCTTGTTGGCCGCTTACTGACTGATGTCAGTCACGCAGAGCTGAGGCAGCTAAAGCGCAAGGGCTTTTCCGATAAGCGGATCGCTACAGTGATGGCGACGTCCGAATCTGAGGTGAGGGCTTACCGCCAAAGTTTAGGTCTAAGGCCCGTCTATAAGCGCGTTGATACCTGTGCTGCCGAGTTTTCCTCCGCGACCGCTTATATGTATTCAACCTACGAGGAAGAGTGTGAGTCTGCGCCGAGTGATCGCGACAAAATTATTGTTCTCGGTGGTGGACCAAACCGTATTGGTCAGGGTATCGAGTTCGATTATTGCTGTGTGCACGCTGCGCAAGCGATGGCGGAAGACGGTTATGAGACCATCATGGTCAACTGCAACCCTGAAACCGTTTCTACCGACTATGACACCTCCGACCGCCTGTTTTTCGAGCCTGTAACGCTCGAGGATGTGCTCGAAATTGTCGATCTAGAAAAGCCAAAGGGTGTCATTGTGCAGTTTGGTGGACAGACACCGCTGAAGCTGGCGCGAGCGCTCGAGGCGGCCGGGGTGCCTATTATTGGAACAACCCCCGATCAAATCGATCGCGCCGAGGACCGTGAACGCTTCCAGAAGATGATTCAGGAATTGGATTTACTCCAGCCGGCAAACACCACTGTCCGCAGTGTTGATGAGGCGGTGGCGGCTGCAAGTAATATTGGCTACCCGTTGGTGGTCCGCCCCTCCTATGTGTTGGGTGGTCGTGCCATGGAGATTGTCTACCGTGAGGAAGATCTGCTTCGCTACATGCGCGACGCGGTTCAGGTGTCAGACGATTCTCCCGTCCTGCTCGACCGATTCCTCAACGCCGCTATTGAGGTAGATATCGATGCTGTTTCTGACGGAGAACACGTCGTTATCGGATCGATCATGCAGCACATCGAACAGGCAGGCGTTCACTCTGGTGATTCCGCATGTTCGCTCCCGCCTTACAGCCTTCCCTCCGATGTGCAGGACAAAATGCGCGAGATCGTAAAGGCTATGGCTGTTGCACTCGAGGTCAAAGGGCTCATGAATGTTCAGCTCGCTTGGCAAGATGATCAGATTTACGTGATTGAGGTTAATCCGCGCGCTTCGCGCACGGTGCCGTTTGTGTCCAAAGCGATTGGCGTATCACTGGCCAAAATTGCTGCGCGATGTATGGCGGGGCAGTCACTTGCCTCGCAAGGGTTCACGGCAGAAGTTGTACCTAACTACTACAGCGTTAAGGAAGCCGTGCTGCCGTTCAATAAGTTCCCGGGAATTGACCCCATTCTTGGTCCCGAGATGAAGTCAACGGGTGAGGTAATGGGAACAGGACCTACGTTTGCCGACGCATTCGCCAAAGCACAGTTGGGGGCAGGCGATGTCACACCCACTTCGGGGCTTGCGTTGTTCAGTGTGAGAGACGCGGATAAGCCAGCCGCAATCGACGTTGCAAAGCGACTTGTCGATTCGGGCTTCACACTTGCGGCGACTAAGGGAACCGCCAAAGCCTTGAATGATGCGGGCTTGGACGTCCGTTCGGTAAACAAAGTTGCGGAGGGGCGTCCACACATTGTTGATTTGATCAAAAATGATGAAGCTTCTTTGATTATTAATACGACGGAAGGACGTACTGCTATTCTTGATTCAGCGTCTATTCGTTCGAGTGCCGAACAACATCAGGTGTTCTACACTACAACCTTGGCGGCAGCAGAGGCGATCTGTATGTCGATGGAACGCGAGCCCGATGGGCAAGTCCGCAGATTGCAGGATCTGCATGTGAGTTTGGTAAATGAATAAAGTCCCAATGACTGTTGCTGGTGAAGCTGCGCTGCGAGAAGAGCTAGAGCGGCTAAAGAAGGTCGATCGACCACGTATTGTTGCGGCGATTGCCGAAGCCCGTGAACACGGCGATCTGAAGGAGAACGCGGAGTATCATGCTGCGCGCGAGCAGCAGAGTTTTGCTGAAGGACGCATTAAAGAGCTGGAATACAAGCTTTCAAACGCACAGGTGATCGACATTACAACGCTCGCGCATACAGGTCGTGTTCTGTTTGGTGCGACGGTGGACCTTATTAACTGCGATGATGATTCGGAAGTTTCTTACCGCATTGTCGGTGAGGACGAGGCAGACGTTAAGCAGAATATGATTTCGGTGAGTTCGCCGATTGCACGGGCCCTCGTCGGTAAGTCCGAAGGCGATGAGATTGTTGTTAAAGCGCCTGGTGGCGATATTTACTACGAAATTGATCAAGTACGTCACGTTTAGCCGACAGCTGCTAACCTGACGTATTAAATCAGACCTGCGCTAAGGCAATGTCGACTTCAGCTAACCAAACTTCATTGTGGGCGCTCGCCGCGGGGGACTCTGCGGTCATCGCCAGCATCGATGGTCATGCCACCGATGCTACCAGTCAGCGGTTGATAGATATTGGCTTTCGTGAAGGTCAGAGCGTGATGTGTTTATTGAAACCCGGATTCGGCGCACCCCGCGTATTCGCAGTGGGTGGCGCGACTTACAGTCTCGATCGCGCGACTGCCGAGCGCATCAAAACTATTAAGCCAGCGTCATGACGAACCTTCTGTTAGTGGGTGCACCGAACTCGGGTAAGAGTGCGCTGTTTAATAAGCTCACCGGTCTGAGCCACAAGGTGGCTAACTACCCCGGGATTACCGTGGACGTCGGCACGGGTACGCTTAAGAGTGATCCTAATGTGACGGTTTGGGACTTTCCCGGAACCTACTCACTCAATGCTCTCTCCGGCGAAGAGCAGGTTGCCATCGATACGCTCAAGACAGCCCTTCGCAGTGATGATGATGCACTAGTAGCTATGGTTTGGGATGCGACGCGGCTGGAGAAAGGCGCCACGTACTGCCTTCAAGTCGCGAGAGAATGCGCGCAAGCGGGAAAACCACTCGTTGTGCTTCTCAATATGATGGACGTTATTGAGAGTGATGGGCTTGATGTGGATGTGTCCGGACTATCGAAGGCGCTGGGCGTCCCGGTCTTGCCTGTGAGCGCTCGAACGGGCGACGGTTTAATTGAAGCCGAAGCCGCGCTCTTGGCGCCAAGTCCCGATTTGGCGCCTTGGGCAGATACGCCAGACATGTTGATTGCAGGCACTGCCAATCAAATTGGCGATCGGTTTGCGCCTAAAGGTGATCTATTAGTGCGCCGTCAGGCACATATTGATCACTGGCTCCTCGGAACCTTCACGGGTGGCGTAGCGTTTGTTGTCATCATGACGCTCTTCTTCCAGGCAATATTTACTTGGGCGGCACCATTGATGGACGGCGTCGAGTCCATTGTCATCGCCATAGGCAGTGCTGTCGCGTCAGTGATGCCCGAGGGTATTGTGTCTGATTTTGTGAACGATGCGATCTTTGGTGGGCTTGGCGCTTTCTTGGTATTCGCGCCGTTGGTTTTCATCTTGACCCTAATCGTGGGCGCTATGGAAGATTCGGGTTACCTCGCGCGTGCGGCTCTAATTTGCCACCGCCCGCTCAGTTTTTTCGGTCTCTCGGGTAAGAGTTTTGTGCCACTGCTTTCGGGCGTTGCCTGCGCAATTCCCGCGATTTACGCTGCGAGAACCATGTCGTCTCGACAAGAGCGGTTGCTCACGTACGTCGCGATTCCGCTTATGCCCTGTTCCGCGAGATTGCCGGTTTACGCTTTGCTGATCGCGATCTTGATACCCGATGAAACGGCGTTGGGTGGGTTAATCGGCTGGCAAGGATTGGCCATGTCGGGCATCTATTTTTTCGGCATCATGACCGCTCTGCTCGTTGCTGCCGTAGTGAGCCGGATGGACGATACCACCTCGTCGGAACAGGCCTTCATTCTTGAACTGCCGCCGTATCGTCTGCCTGAGCTTCGTCCCATTATCAGCAAGTCATTCAACCGTGCAATGCACTTCATCAGGAAGGCCGGTAGTGTGATTTTTGCGGTGACGGTTGTTGTTTGGTTCCTTGGCTATTTTCCTAATGGTGGCGAAGATTTGTCCACATCATGGCTGGCGGCCTTGGGGCGTTTTATTGAGCCCGTCTTTTCACCGCTGGGTCTTGACTGGCGGTATGGCATAGCCATTATCGCCTCGTTCCTAGCTCGCGAAGTATTTGTCGGAACCTTAGGAACTATTTTTGGTATCGAAAGTGCCGACGAGGATCCAGCTGCGCTCGCTGATCAAATAGCGGCATCGGGACTGACTGCTGCATCGGGTCTTGCTTTGGTCGTGTTTTTCACCATTGCCTTGCAGTGTGTGTCTACTGTCGCGCTGCTGGCGCGCGAGGCTAAGTCATCGCAGTTTGCTCTGAAATTGCTTGCGAGCTACATGGTGTTAGCGTGGATCGCTGCTTGGCTTGTCTATTCGTTAGCCAGTGTAGTTCTCACTTAGTTCTAGGTCTCCCAGTTTTGGGTCGCTCAGTTCTAGGTTACTCTTTGCTAGGTCACTCAGACTTAAGTCACTTAGTCTCTGGCCTGTTGGTAGAGCTGGAGTTCTGTGAGTAACAGCTTCGCGGCGAGCTTCAGTGTTAGTGAATGATGGTGTTTGCGTAACGCCTCCACACCTTCACCGATCTGTTGCTGTAAACGCTCCGCATCTTCGATTTCGATTCCGGGTGGTAGATCCACTACAAATGAAAAGTCGGCATCCTCAAGTTCCCCGTAAACCTTGCTCAGCAGTTGAGTTGCATGAGCAATCAATTCTTGGTCTGCACCTTTTTCACTGAGTAGCGCGCTCAGCTGCTCGGTTAGGAATTGATAGGCTTGTTTTTCGCGGCTGGGGAATTTGAGAACGTTGGACATCAAAGCGGGCGTTGCAGATTCGACTTTCTGGGATCAGCGTTGGGAGTATGTCGTAGCAACGTTGCCGTGTGACCGATTTTTTGCACGAGCTCGGCACCACAGCTCTCGATCAAGGCTTCGATCACCTGATCTCTAGCCTCCCGATCGCCGACATTGACTTTGATTTTCACGAGCTCGTGATCGTTGAGTGCGCGTTCAAGCTCGGATTGAATGCCCTCAGTAAGGCCTTGACCACCAACGGTGACGATGGGATTGAGTTTGTGCGCGATCGCGCGGTACTGCTTAAGAAGTCGGTTATCCAAGTTGAAGCTCTCGTTAAATGAAAAGTCTTTCCGGTCAGGTGGTATTCTATCGCTCATTGCAACAGGAGTCCCCTTAAATGGCGAAGAAGCGCGGTTCAAGCAAAGCCTGGCTGAAAGAGCATCGAGACGATGTCTATGTTCAGCGCGCTCAGGCGGAGGGTTATCGCTCTCGGGCCTGCTACAAACTGCTGGAGCTCAACGATAAAGACAAATTTATCAAGCCAGGTATGACCGTGGTTGATCTCGGCAGTGCACCGGGTGGCTGGTCTCAGGTCGCTGCGCAGCTGGTGGGTCATAAAGGCCGCGTTATTGCGAGCGATATCCTGCCGATGGACGCGGTGGCCGGTGTCGACTTCATTCAAGGTGACTTTACTGAGCAAACGGTCTTTGACGAGATACAAGCTGTCATCGGCGACTCGACCCCGTCGGTTGTTCTGTCGGACATGGCGCCGAATATGAGCGGCATTGTCTCGGTTGATCAGCCGAAGGCCATGTACCTTGTCGAACTCGCGCTAGACATGGCGGTGCAAATGCTACCCGAGGGCGGTGTTTTCGTTGCCAAGGTCTTTCACGGTGAAGGCTTCGATGAATGGCTCAAGTCGGTTCGTAGCCACTTTAAAACTGTGAGTAGTCGAAAACCTGCGGCCTCGCGACCTCGCTCAAAGGAGGTCTATGTTGTCGCAAAAGGCTTCCGATCTTAGAGCCAATGTACTGAAATCGACGTAAAGCCCTCACAGACCCTTGAAATCCCTAAAAGGCGTCTCCAACTGGTAAAGATGCGCGTTGTGCTAGTAGCCCGCTATACTGCAGGGCCATAGAGCGCCTACGTCGAGCCGGAGGATGGTGATTTGAACAATATGGCGAAGAATATGTTGTTGTGGCTTGCGATTGCAGCAGTGCTGTTGTCGGTCTTCAACAACTTTAATACCCAGGGCCAGAAAGAGCAGTTGGGTTACTCAGCTTTCATTCAAGAAGTGGAGAATAACCGCTTGTCTAGGGTCGTAGTCGACGGACTCACCATCTCAGCGGAGCGAAAAGATGGCTCCAGCTTTGAGACGGTTCGGCCTATGGTCGAAGACCCCAAGTTAATGGACGACCTGCTCGCTCACAATGTGGTGGTAGAGGGCAAGAAGCCAGAACAGCAGTCGGTTTGGACGCAGCTCTTGGTTGCCAGCTTCCCGATTCTTTTGATCCTCGCAGTCTTCATGTTCTTCATGCGCCAGATGCAAGGTGGCGGCGGTGGCCGCGGTGGCCCAATGAGTTTTGGCAAAAGCAAAGCCAAACTCCTCGGCGAAGACCAAATTACGACAACCTTTGCTGATGTTGCGGGTGTCGACGAGGCGAAGGAAGACGTTCAGGAGCTCGTAGAGTTTTTGAGAGACCCCAGCCGTTTCCAAAAGCTCGGTGGCCGTATTCCTCGAGGCGTGTTGATGGTGGGACAACCCGGTACGGGTAAGACCTTATTGGCCAAAGCCATTGCCGGTGAGGCCAAAGTGCCATTTTTCTCTATTTCGGGCTCGGACTTTGTTGAGATGTTCGTGGGTGTAGGTGCCTCGCGTGTTCGAGATATGTTTGATCAGGCCAAGAAGCAATCTCCCTGCATTATCTTCATCGACGAGATTGATGCGGTCGGTCGTCATCGTGGCGCTGGACTAGGCGGTGGTCACGACGAGCGTGAACAGACGCTGAACCAGTTGCTGGTAGAGATGGATGGTTTTGGTGGCAACGACGGCGTGATCGTCATTGCAGCCACAAACCGCCCCGATGTTCTTGACCCTGCGCTGTTACGTCCGGGTCGATTCGACCGTCAGGTGACGGTTGGCTTGCCCGATATTCGTGGAAGAGAACAGATCTTAAAGGTTCACATGCGCAAGGTGCCGCTGGCGGAGAACGTTGAAGCATCAAAAATTGCGCGTGGCACTCCCGGCTTCTCCGGTGCAGACCTCGCCAACCTGGTGAACGAGGCTGCCTTATTCGCGGCGCGCGCCGGTGTTCGTACCGTCGGTATGCAGCAGTTTGAACTTGCGAAAGACAAGATCATGATGGGTGCTGAGCGCCGCTCCATGGTGATGTCTGAAAAGGAAAAGCTGAATACGGCCTATCACGAGGCAGGTCACGCGATCGTCGGCCGCCTGATGCCAGAGCACGACCCTGTTTACAAGGTGTCGATTATTCCGCGTGGTCGAGCATTGGGTGTCACGATGTTCCTGCCAGAGGAAGATCGCTACAGCCACAGTCGCCGTCATATTGTCAGTCAGATCACGAGCTTGTTTGGTGGTCGCGTTGCTGAGGAAATGACACTTGGCAAGGATGGCATCACAACTGGTGCGTCAAATGATATTCAGCGAGCTACGGAGATTGCTCGCAACATGGTGACCAAGTGGGGTCTCTCGGACACCATGGGTCCATTGATGTACGACGAGGGTGGCGAAGAAGTCTTTTTGGGACGCAGCGCCGCTCAACCCTCCAAAGCCATGTCCGATGAGACCGCTCTGGCTATCGATAAAGAGGTCCGATCGATCATCGATGAATGCTATGACAAAGCACGTAGCATCCTCGAAGAGCATCGCAGCAAAATGGACATGATGGCCGACGCGTTGATGCAGTACGAGACGATCGACTCCGAGCAGATTGACGCCATTATGGAAGGTAAGAAGCCGAATCCACCTTCTGATTGGACGAGTGGCCCCACTGAGCCACCGTCTGACCCAAGGGCGTCCTCAGACGACGATACCGTGGGTGACCCAGTTACTCACTGATCACGTGCCTGCATAAAGTGGTTACATCACTTGTCTGTGGTCAGAAGACGCTGTCTCTGACCACACCTCAGATTATGGGCGTCCTCAATGTGACGCCCGATTCATTTTCAGACGGTGGCCAACTTTATTCGGACGCCACCATTAACGCTGATCGACTACTCGTTAGGGCTGAGAGTATGGTCGCAGCGGGTGCGTCGATTCTTGATATCGGCGGGGAGTCAACGCGACCAGGGGCGACACCCGTATCCACTCAGGAAGAGCTCGATCGTGTCATGGGGGCTGTTGAGTTGATCGCGCCTAGGCTCGACGTTGTTCTGTCGATTGATACCAGCAATCCCGACGTCATGACGGCTACTGCGAGCGCCGGAGCGGGTCTGCTCAACGACGTGCGGGCATTTCGCCGAGAAGGGGCGCTTGCCGCCGCCGCCGAAAGCGGTCTTCCCGTGGGTCTGATGCATATGTCTGAGGAACCTGATCGAATGCAGTCGCATACCGATTACGCAGACGTTGTAGAAGATGTTTCGGTTTTTTTAAGTAACCGAATCGATGCGTGCATCGAGATGGGTATTCAGCGCGATCAAATTGTCATCGATCCCGGGTTTGGTTTTGGTAAAACCGCTGCTCAAAATTACGAAATGTTGCGGCGTCTTGCCGAATTTGCCGCATTTGAGCTACCAATCTTGGTTGGCGTCTCTCGTAAGTCTATGATCGGGGCCGTAACGGGACGACCCGCTGAGGAGCGCGTTGTACCCAGTGCGGTATTGGCGGTGATTGCCGCACAAAATGGTGCGTCGATGGTCCGAGTGCATGATGTTGCCGAGACAGCAGATGCGCTCGCCGTTTGGGCGGCAACGAGCGGTGCTTTGGAGAGCACCTCGCAAGGTATTGAGTAGGGGGGCAGGATGTCTCGTAAGTATTTTGGCACTGACGGTATACGGGGTCGTGTTGGCGACTCGCCCGTAACGCCCGATTTTATGCTCAAGTTAGGCTGGGCGACTGGAAAGGTCTTCGCGAGCGGCGAGGGTGCCCGCCCCACTGTTGTCATCGGGAAAGATACGAGAGTATCGGGCTACATGCTCGAGTCAGCTCTCCAGGCAGGCTTGGTTGCCGCCGGTGCAAACGTCAAGCTTCTTGGACCGCTTCCGACGCCGGGCATTGCACTACTGACCCGAAGTCAAAAGGCAGACGCGGGTATCGTGATTAGCGCCTCGCACAACCCTTACTACGACAACGGTATTAAGTTTTTCAACGGTCAAGGTAGCAAGCTGTCTGATGAGCTGGAACTCCAAATCGAGGCGATGATCGATGCGCCTATGGAGACGGTTGACTCTGAGCAACTGGGTAAGGCGAGTCGTATCGCGGATGCAGCAGGCCGTTATATCGAATACTGCAAGTCGACATTTCCCGATGAACTCAGTCTTAAAGGACTGAAAATAGTTATCGACTGCGCCCATGGTGCGACTTATCACATTGCGCCCGGGGTATTCGAAGAATTAGGCGCTGAGATCACTTTGATGGGGGCTTCACCTGACGGCTACAACATAAACGATGGTGTTGGGTCCACTGAACCGGCGGCGTTGCAGCAGAGGGTGCTGGAGGAAAAAGCCGACCTCGGCATAGCCTTTGACGGCGATGGCGACCGTCTACAGATGGTGAACCACGCCGGTGAACTGCTAACGGGCGATGATGTTTTGTACATACTCGCGATGCATCGCCTAGCCACCGGAGGGAGTGATGCCGGTGTTGTAGGCACACTGATGACGAATATGGGGCTGGAGTTAGCGCTCGAGCAGAGTGGATTACGCCTTGCTAGAGCAAAGGTGGGTGACCGCTACGTTAAAGAGCTCATGGTGGCTGAGGGCTGGAGTCTCGGTGGTGAGTCGTCCGGGCACATTATTTGCGGCAACTTGAGTACTACGGGCGACGGCGTTATTGCCGCGCTGCAGGTGTTGTCGGCTGTTGTAGCCTCGGGCCGCGGATTACAGGAGCTTACCTCTGGGTTTACTCCACTGCCCCAAGTGCTGGTCAATGTTCGCATTAGGAAAGGGTTCGATATCACCGCGCATCAGGCAATAAGCGACGCCTGCGAGCGCGTTGAGCGCGAGCTCGTGGGTCGTGGACGATTGTTACTTCGCCCGTCGGGTACAGAACCCGTGATTCGTGTCATGGTGGAGGGCGATGAGACCGTTGCCATTGACACCTTGGCGAACGAAGTAGCAGAGGCGATTCGGCAGGCCGCTTAATAAGAGTCTTGCCCCCGGGGCGGCTCTTGGGTAGACTCGCGCACCCTTAGTGATGGTGTTTGCAAAGTGCACAACACCACGTTCGGAGAAACACGTGAATCAGGTTATTTTGGTCGTACACCTCTTGGTGGCGCTAGCAATCATCGGACTCATTTTGCTGCAGCGTGGCAAAGGGGCGGATGTGGGTGCCTCGTTTGGTGGTGGTGCGTCACAAACTGTATTTGGCTCGTCTGGCGGTGGCAATGTGCTCACTTCTGCAACGGGCTGGCTGTCGGCTATTTTCTTTGCCACCAGCTTTGGTCTGGCAATGATTGCGGATCAGCAATATGCGGAAACCGATGACCTTGGTTTTGATGTTCCTCTTGAGGCTGTCGAAGCGGCACCTCTGGCTCCCACAGGCGATCTACCGCTAGTGGACGAAGCCAATGAAAATTCAGGTACTAGCGATCTTCCGATCGACTAAGTACTACACGACTTGCGGAAGTGGTGGAATTGGTAGACACGCTATCTTGAGGGGGTAGTGGCCTATGGCTGTG
>CAJXZI010000008.1 GCA_913063005.1 uncultured Halieaceae bacterium
CGCGATTTATCGCTGTGGCTTCATCCCATACTTCCCAACGTAGCGGTGAGGGCGTGATTGCAATGTAGTAGACGGGGGTTTTGGGGTGCAGCCGTCGCACGCCTCGCATCATGGCCTCGAAAGCGTCCACCATGACAGCAAGCGGTTTTGAGTTTCCCGGGGTGATATCGTTCGTCCCCACAAAAATGACGATCGCGAGCGGGGAATCAGCTTGGAACAAAACCTCTGAGTGATAAATCACATCGCCAATCTTAGAACCACCAAAGCCGCGGTTTATGACGGGTATAGGTGCCATATGCTCGGCAAGGTCGACCCAGCGACGGATGCTCGAACTACCAACAAACAATAAGGTATTCGAAGGGCCTGGAGCGTTACTCGCAAACATTGCGATGTCCTCACTCCAAACAAGAGGGTCCTCGCGACGCACACGATCTAAATCATTCGATAGCGACGATAACTGCGCGCCAACGTAAGCAAGCGCTCCCAAAACGACAATGGTTATTACACGCCTCATAACTCTGCCTTCCCCATGACTCTCTCTTCCCTTATGAATAGCCATTTGTTGTTATTTGGAAGATACCTTTATTGCACAAACGATACCCTTCTATACAGGCCGAGGCCTTTCTATTTATGACTTCACGTCTGGGATCAGGATTGCTTCCAAAATGTATTCTTTGGAGCGAGGTCCCTATCTGGACGACCCGTTTGATGATGAGCTCGTCCCTTGGCGTTTCACCTAAATGACTATTAAAAATGCTCGAGCAAAATCGTTGGGCAAAAAAAAGGCGCTGTAAACAGCGCCTTTGAGGGATGTACCTGCTTTACGAGAATTCTCGTACAAGACCACCGATAGACTCTTTGGCGTCGCCAAACAGCATACGTGTGTTGTCCTTGTAGAACAGCGGGTTTTCGATGCCAGCAAAACCCGACGCCATTGAACGCTTCAACACAAAGACTGTACGTGCGTCTGCGACGTTGATAACGGGCATGCCATAAATTGGCGAAGACTCAACCTCACGCGCAGCAGGGTTCACTACGTCGTTTGCACCAATGACGATGGCGACATCGACCGTCTCCATTCTTGGATTGATGTCATCCATCTCCAAAAGCTGGTCATAAGGCACATCGGCCTCGGCCAATAGGACGTTCATGTGACCGGGCATACGGCCTGCAACCGGGTGGATGCCGTAGTTCACTTCGCAACCGTTTGCTTCGAGTAGCTCCATGAGTTCCTTCACAACGTGCTGCGCCTGTGCCACCGCCATGCCGTAGCCTGGAATGATCGCAACGTTTGTGGCTGCTTCAAGAACGTAGTAAGCATCTTCTACCGATATCGGCTTAATCTCACCCTCAACTTCTGTGACAGTAGTCGACACACTTGCAAAACCAGAGAACAAAACGTTGCTCAGTGAGCGGTTCATTGCCTTGCACATGATCTGCGTCAAGATGATACCCGAGGCGCCGACCAGTGAGCCCGCAACGATCAGAACGTTATTGTCGACCGCAAAGCCCGCGGCACACGCTGCCAAGCCTGAGTACGAGTTGAGCAGCGAGATGACGACTGGCATGTCTGCGCCACCAATCGGGATAACGACCATGATGCCGAACAGGAGCGATAAGCCTACGACTGCATAGAGCATATTGGTGTTGGTGGGGTCCATGACGAACATCACGGCGCTCGCCAAAATACCGATAACGATCAAGCCGTTAACAAACTTCTGTCCACCGAAGGTAACAGCACCGCTACCAATCGTCTCCGAAAGCTTGCCGTAAGCGACGAGCGATCCAGTGAACGTTACGCCACCAATCAGAATAGACAGAATGATGGTGATATAGGTAAAACTGCCGTCTGCGATGGAGAGCGCAGCAACACCAACAAGTCCCGAGGCCGCACCGCCAACACCGTTGAACAATGCCACCATCTCGGGCATCGAGGTCATTGCAACAGTACGCGCTGCAACCGCGCCAACCGCGCCACCGACTATCATTCCACCAAGGATGTACTCGTACTGAACGATACCCTGATCGAGAAGCGCAGCAACAATGGCTACCAACATACCAACAGCCGATATGCCGTTACCCTTACGTGCCGTGTCTGGGGAGCCCAGCATTTTAAGGCCAAAAATAAAGAGGCCCGCTGCAATGACATAACCCAGCTGAATTATAAGTTCGATAGTCATGCTCAACCCTCCTTCTTCTTGAAGAAGCCAAGCATGCGGTCGGTGACCATGTAGCCGCCCACTACGTTGACGCTTGCAAGTGCTACCGCGCCTGCACCAAGCCACTGAGCAAGGTCTTCATTTCCACTGCCCGCCAATGCCACAGCACCTACAACCGTGATGCCCGAGATCGCGTTTGCGCCCGACATCAGAGGTGTGTGCAGTGTCGCTGGCACCTTGTTAATGAGCTCAAAGCCTAAAAAGACCGAGAGCATCAGAATAAATAGAAGATATGAAACATCCATCTTAACCTTCCCCTTCCATTAGGTTCTTAATGGTGGGGTGAACCACCGCTCCACCGTGCGTAATGACACAACCCGGTAAAATATCGTTCTCCATATCGAGAACAAATGTCTTAGCTTCAGTATCCCACGTGTCTTCAACAAGGTTGAACAGGTTGCTCGCGTACATTTGCGATGCATCTCGCGCAACTTCGTTAGCTAAGTTCGCTGTGCCGACAATAGTGACGCCGTCAACAACAACGGTTTCATCGGGTACTGAGCCCTCGACGTTGCCGCCAGTCTCGGCCGCCATATCAACAACCACTGACCCAGGCGCCATACCTTCGATCATGTCTTTAGTAACAAGAACAGGAGGCTTGCGGCCAAATACCTGCGCGGTAGTAATTACCACGTCAGAGTCGGCAATCACGTCTTTCTGTGCCTGACGCTGGATTTCCACCTGCTCGGGCGTCAACTCTTTAGCGTAACCATCAGCGGTCTGACCTGTGTCACCGAGGTCAATCTCGAGGAACTTACCACCCAAAGACTGTACCTGCTCCGCGACCACGGGGCGCGTATCAAACGCGGTAACCCGTGCACCTAAACGCTTCGCAGTAGCAATAGCCTGAAGACCGGCAACGCCCGCGCCAATGATGAATACCTTGGCGGGCTTCAAAGTACCTGCAGGTGTCATCAACATTGGAAAAATACGAGGAAGCTGAGCAGCGGCCAACATCACGGCAACATAACCAGCGAGGTTAGCCTGCGAGCTCAAGGCATCCATTTTCTGACTGCGCGTCGAGCGGGGGATCATTTCCATGCTGATGGCAGTGATTCCCTTGTCTGCAAGCGTCTTGATCAGGTCGCGCTCGTTAAAAGGATCGAGATAGGAAACGTGGATGCAACCTGACTTCATCATATCGATCTCGTCAGACTCGGGCTTACGCAGACGCAACACCATATCTGCAGACCCTAGCAGTGTTGCTTTATCCGCAACAATTTCTGCACCGAGTTCGGTGTAGACACCGTCATCAAAGCCAACAGCGGCACCTGCGCCTGACTCAATAGCAACCTCTGCTCCGAGGCGGATCATTTTCTTTACAGTTTCCGGAGTTGCAGAGGTGCGACGCTCGCCCGCTACCGACTCGCGAGGAATAACAATACGCATGAATAATGCTCGCTTTTAAAGTTTGGTGGGATGTACGTAAATCTTCGCTATTAGGATCTCATTATGTCCGTTCTATCGCGACATAAATCCGCAATAACGTAAATCCAGAGAATAAATTGGGCTGAGCGACGCATCTACGTTTTTTGGGACTAATCGTCACCCGCGCATTTAGGCGTCTTTTTAAACAACTACCAGTCAAGCAGCTGCCAGTCTCGCCGAAGCGGGATTCAGATCCAATAAAGGCTAGCCAGCTCGTAACTGCAACAGAGGGCTGAGCAGACGATGATGCCAACGCGTGAAACGCAGCGGCGCCTCCAAAACAGCAAGGCAAATACAGTCGCCTCCCGCAATCGCGGCAGGAGAGTGCTCTTCGCCCGCTTCGCGGGTGACAAAGTCGCCGGCATGGTACGAACCGGTTTCGTCACTAAAACCACCCTGGAGAACAAGTGTCGTTTCAGTGCCTGAATGGTTATGCTGCGGGATACTGCCGCCTTCGGCAATGTGGTAGAGCGAGAATTCTGCTGCACCATCAATGGCGCCAAGGTCCGCAATTTTGAGCGTCTTGGTAACTTTTCGCCAGTTTAATCCGCCGAGGTTACCCTGTCGGACCTGTTTGACCGTCCAGGCCAGATCGGAAGCGTTCGCATCGTTTGCCGCAGGCGCTTCTTCCACTTCATCAAGCTTTGCAAGTACTAAGTCGAACAGTGATGCGTCCACGTCAACGGGCTCTGCGCTCTCAAACAAGGCACTGCCTATGCACTCGAGCTCCGCTAATCTCTGCTGGCAAAGTTCACACGTGTCTAAGTGTGTTGCGACAACGATACTTTGCGCACAAGACAAAGAATTCGCCGCAAACTCAGTCAGCGTATTGGTATCTGGATGGTGTGTAATCATAGTCTTAAATTGCCCTGCCCTGTCCTGCCCTATAGCTCTGGATCGGCCCTGCATCCTGAGGGCCTCTCAAAACCCTCCCTGACTTCAACGCTGCAACTCTTAGCGGTTTCAGCACGTTTGCGTCCATTACGACCGACTTTAAGGCTCGGTTTAACGCTCACAAAGTTTTTGTCAGTATATGCAAATTAATACCGATTTTAAGCCATGCGGATCACTCCTCTGATCCCGCTTCCATGAAAACCTGTAGTTTCTGAATGGCGAGTCGCACCCGCGACTTCACTGTCCCGAGAGGCAGTCCTAGCTCGGCGGCCGTCTCCGAGTGTGACTTGCCCTCCATATATACCTTCGCAAGGATTTGCGCTTGGTCCTGAGGTAAATCACCCAACAGCTCTCTCACGCGAATCGCACCCCTCGACGCGTGGAGTGCCATGGTGGGCTCATCGCTCTCTAGTTCAAAGCCAACGTCCTCGGCCTCTAGCTGTGTATCGAATTTTTGCAGACGCCTAAACATATCCGTCCGGCAATTTCGGGCAATGGTGTACACCCACGTGCTGGCCGCTGCCTTTTCGGGGTTGAAGCCTGCCGCTTTTTGCCAAACTTTCAACATAACCTCTTGTACTAGCTCATCAGCGTGTGCGGCAGATAGCGAGGAGCCCGACAACGCGAAGGCCTTAATTAGCGGTGCGAAATGCGCGAAAAACTTCGCGAAGGCAGCACGATCTCTATGCTCCGCGATTCGCACAACGCACTGACTCCACTCGTCGGTCCGGCGCCCTTCGGGTACGGACCAAGCAGAGGTCGCGGATTGTCCGCGGGCGCCTTCTCCCTGCTTGTCTACCATCTATCACTCCCGTCTGAGCGTATCTCTAGAAAGAATACACAATTCAAATTAATTTGACACTAATATGTGTATATTTAATATGACATTTAAGCAACTTGAGAGCTCAGTAATGCCGATGTGGAGGCAAGTCTGAAGCGTGCTGGAAGGTGTAAAATGACAACCGCCATCGTAGGTTCAGGAATATCAGGTTTAAGCTGCGCCTACAGACTTGCGAAAGCCGGCGAACCGGTAACTGTTTTTGAAGCCGCCGACATTGTCGGCGGGCACACTGCCACCAAGCGTGTCACTGTCGCGAGTGGTGAGTACGACGTCGACACAGGCTTCATCGTCTATAACGACTGGACCTATCCGCAGTTCATTGCACTGATGGATGAACTCGGGGTTAGCAATCAGCCGACGACAATGGGCTTTTCGGTCTCGGACGACGTCAGCGGCCTCGAATACGCAGGCAACAATCTAAATACACTTTTTGCCCAACGCAGAAATCTTTTATCCCCCGCGTTTATTGGCATGGTCCGAGATATTTTACGCTTCAACGAGGTCGCAATCGCAGACCTTGAAGCAGGGCGGCTACAAAGCGGAGAAACCCTGCAGGACTACCTAGAACGACATCAATTTAACGAGTTTTTTCGGCGAAACTACCTAATCAGTATGGCCTCGGCAATCTGGTCAGCAAACTTCGAGGAGAGCCTGAATTTTCCTGCCGAATTTTTCGTGAGATTCTTTAAGAATCACGGCCTGCTGCAGGTTAAAAATCGACCCCAGTGGCGCGTTTTGAAGGGAGGTAGCCAAAGTTACTTAGCACCCCTTTGTGCGCCGTTTGCTGACAACATCCGCACCTCATGCGAAGTAGTCTCAATCCAGCGAGCACCGAATTCACCCCCCAAACTTCGTACGCGTCACGGCGAAGAGCTATTCTTTGACGACATTGTTATCGCATCGCATGCAGACCAAGCCCTCAGACTTCTGAGCGACGCGGACACCAACGAGTCCGCAATATTGTCCGAGCTTCCCTACTCTGAGAATGAGGTCGTGCTTCACACTGACACCCGACTACTCCCCAAAAGAGAGCTGGCTTGGTCAAGCTGGAATTATCGATTGAGAAATACCAATGATCAGGCAACGCTCACCTACAACATGAATATCCTGCAGGGCATCAAAAGTCCCGAAACTTTCTGTGTAACCCTTAATGACACAGCGTCAATCAACCCATCAACAATTCTTGGTGAATATCGATACGCACACCCGCAATTCACCATCGCCGGCATTTCGGCTCAAGAGCGCTGGGAGGAGATAAACGGTCCGCGCAATACTTGGTTTTGCGGGGCTTACTGGCGTAATGGCTTCCACGAGGATGGGCTTTTTAGCGGAAACCGGGTTGCTGACGCCATCCTTTCAAAGCGAGGCCTCACTCGCGCAGGTTTGGCAGCTTGAATACGGCTTTTTATGTGGGTCGCTTGAGCCATGCGCGGTTAACACCGAAGCCGCATTGCTTTAGTTATTCCGTATTCATGCCTTTCGTCGACGTCGATGCCGTTGAACGCATCACAGACCACGTTCCTTTTTGGAGCAAGAATCGACTCGCCCCTGCACGATTTGTTAGAAGCGACTTTATCGGCGACAAAGATATTCCCATCTCCGAAGCCATTAAACGACGCATCCAAGAATGCTGTGACAATGCGTTTTCAGGCCAAATTTTTCTCCTAGCCAACTGGCGCTACTTCGGCCTGCAAAACAACCCGATCGCCTGCTACTTCTGCATCGGTGCTGACAGCCAGAAACTTGACTACATCGTCGCCGAAGTCACCAATACCCCGTGGGGCGAGCGGCACAGCTACGTCCTTCCCGTCATCGACTCCGTCGAGCCGTTCCAAACCGAGTTTTCCAAAGAACTCCACGTGTCACCGTTTCATGGCATGAATCAGCGGTATCGCTGGCTCTCGACAACACCGGCTGAGTCACTCGCGATAAAGCTCACGAATATCGAAGAGCAAGAGCGCGTGTTTCACGCTGTCCTTCAGCTGCGTCGCGTGCCGATTTCGGCGAGGGCAGGTCTCACACTGCTTCTCAAGTTTCCTCTGGAAACAGCAAAAGTGACCCTCGGTATTTACTGGCAAGCACTCGTCTTATTCCTACGGCGAGTCCCACTTCACTCACACCCCAAAAATAACTCGGCGCAGTAGGAGACACACCTATGTCGACTCAAAATATCGATATTAAGCACATTGCAAAACTTCCCTCGATCAAGAGTTGGAAGAGTGATGAGCTCGCTCGTCGGATGGCGTTTCGCTTGTTCAGCAATCTTAAACATGGCGAATTAATCGTGCGCGAAGGCAATGAAACCCACCGATTCGGCGGACATGATCTCTCTATTGCGCCGAGCGTTACAGTGACCATCAATGACCCCCGCGCTTACTCGCGAATCGTTATGGGTGGCACCATTGGTGGTGGTGAGGCTTATATCGATGGTGACTGGAGTACCGAGCAGCTGACGGAAGTAACTCGGGTATTCAGTGCCAATATGCCGCTATTGGAGGCCATGAAGGACCAGCAGAACTGGCTTGTAAAAGCAGCCTTAAAACTCGCTCACCGTGCACGCCGAAATTCCTACACGGGATCACGCGAAAATATTGCCGCACACTACGACCTAGGCAATGACTTTTTCTCGTTATTTCTAGACCCCACGCTCATGTACTCATCAGCGGTGTTTCCAAAGGGCTGCGACAATCTGAGCCACGCTTCACAGTACAAGCTCAAACTAATCTGTGAAGATCTGGAGCTCAAGCCGTCAGACCACCTTGTCGAGATTGGAACGGGCTGGGGCGGTATGGCCATTTTTGCGGCCGAAAACTACGGCTGCCGAGTGACCACGACGACCATCTCGCGTGAGCAGCTCGAATATGCCAAAAAAGAGGTCAAGGCACGTGGTCTGGAGGACAGAATCACGCTCCTATTCGAGGACTATCGAGACCTTACCGGTAGCTTTGACAAGCTGGTGTCGATTGAAATGATCGAGGCCGTTGGGCACGAATATTTTGACACCTATTTCGACTGCGTCAGCAAACTATTGAAGCCCGAGGGGAAAGCGGTGATTCAAGCAATCACCATTAACAAGCAGCGCTACGATGAATACCGCCGGTCAGTCGACTTTATCAAACGCTATATTTTCCCAGGGGGCTGCCTGCCGTCGCTCGACGTTATTAGTAGTGCACTGACGCGTAAGACCGATATGCAGATGGTTGGTCTTCGCGATATTGCACTCGATTACGCGGAGACACTCAAGCACTGGCACGAGGCCTTTTTATTAGAGCTCGATACGGTAAAGTCGATGGGGTTCGATGAAAAATTCATCCGAATGTGGCGGTTTTATCTAAGCTACTGTGAAGGTGGCTTTCGTGAACGTATTATTGGAACCTATCAAATAACAATGGCGAAGCCGTACTACCGGCCCACATAACTTATGCTTCTATCGTTTGCTCCGATTGCCCTGCTTGTTCTACTTCTTTTTTCAGCGGTCCAACTATTCGGAGCTGACGCTTCCTATGGGCCGAATCAGGTCGCGCTTCTGATCGCGTCAGCCTGTGCAGGCTTGGTGGGAATGTACCGTGGCATGAGCTGGGCCGAGGTACAGGACAGCATGGTCGAGGGCATCAAAGTTGGCTTAGGTCCCATTCTTATCTTATTAGCCGTCGGTGGTTTGATTGGCAGTTGGATGATTGCAGGCACCGTACCTGCGATGATTTATTACGGCGTGTCGATTCTCGACCCTGATATCTTCTTTGCCGCCGCAGCCATCATCTGCGCGCTGGCATCAATCAGCATTGGCAGCTCTTGGACGGTAGCAGGAACACTCGGCATTGGCCTTATTGGCATTGCCGACAGCTACGGGCTGCCTCCAGCTATTGCGGCCGGCGCCATTATCAGTGGCGCCTACTTCGGTGACAAATTATCGCCCCTGTCCGATACCACGAACTTAGCGGCAGCCTGCACCAGTGTGGATCTATTTGCGCACATCAGGCACATGCTGTGGACCACAGTCCCCGCTTTCTGCATTGCGCTTTTGTTCTTTTCATTTATCGATTCGAGCTCCGCTGCAGCCCCCGAGCAAATCGCTGAACTGCGTGCGGCAATCCGTGGGGAGTTCAATGTGGGCATTGGCGTCCTAGTACCACTAGTCATTATGCTATTGCTCATCTGGCGAAAAGTACCCGCCTACCCAGCGATTTTGCTCGCCACCATCGCCGGCATCGTCACCGCACTGACGCTCCAAGCGGACGTCGTCACAAAATTCGCGATGGCGGCAAACCCAGAGACCACTAGACCACTACTCGAGGGCCTTTGGCGCACACTGTTTGCGGGCTTTGAGGGCACGACCTCAAATGATTCGCTCAATAGCTTGATCAGCAAGGGCGGAATCGCAAGCATGCTCAACACCGTGTGGCTCATTGTGAGCGCTCTGGCGTTTGGTGGTGTGCTTGAGCGAACAGGGATTTTGAAACAAATCCTCGACGCCGTATTGAAGGCGGTGAAATCCACGGGTGACTTGGTGCTGGCCACCGTGACAGGAGGATTCGTCACCAATATCTTAGCGGCCGACCAATTCCTCGGTATCGCACTACCCGGAAGGCTCTTTGCAAATACCTACGACGAGTTCAACCTAAGCCGCGAGAATCTATCTCGGACGCTTGAAGATTCGGCGACGATGACCTCGGCACTGATTCCCTGGAATACCTGTGGGGCGTACATGGCGGCGACGCTCGGTGTCGCAACCTTTGATTACGCCCCCTACGCGATTTTTAACATTGCCTGTCCACTCATTGCGATCGCCTTTGGTTACCTATTGATTAAACAAAAACCCGCGACGGCTCCTGCATGACTTGGGACTATGCGACGCCATTCATACACCCAGTTAAAGTGCTTCCTGAGCACATTGACGCGCTAGATCATACAAACAACACCCAGTACGTGAACTGGTGTAACGAGGCTGCCTGGGCACATACCACCGAGCTGGGCTTGGGTGCAGAAGCCTACAAGGCGCTTGACCGCGCCATGGCCTTAACCAATGCCGAGTACCAGTATTTACAAGCCACCCGCCTTGGTGAGGAACTCGAGGTGGGGACATGGATTACCTCATGGGAGCGGCGCATGCTCATGGAGCGGCGCATGCAAATTAAGTCGATAGTCACGGGTGAAACTGTTTTGCGCGCCCGCCTACAGTTTGTGTGCATCGAGATCTCATCAGGAAAACCCAAGCGACCGCCGCAAGCATTCATCGACGGATACACGCCAGCACTCGTTGGCTAAGCGTGGTCCCAAGCGAAGGGCATTACCTCAGAGATTGAGGATTGCGCCAACATCAACATTAGCAAGCGATCAAAACCCAGAGCCACTCCTGCGCAGTCAGGGAATTCTGCCTCCAGTGCGTCGAGTAGCCGCGTATCGGGCGCAATCTGCTTTTGTCCGCGCAGGTCTCTTTTCGCATTATCGTCAGTAAACCGGGCTGATAACGCATCGGCCTGAGTCTCTTCCCAATAACCGTTAGCTAACTCTAGCCCTCCGTAATACGCCTCAAATCTCGCGGCGACTGTGTTCTCTCCCTGCGTTATTAACCGGGCCAATGCGGACTGTTCGGGCAGGAAGTCGATAATGAAAACCAAGCCCCAATTGGCAATTTGAGGCTCGATGCGGTGAGTCATGAGTAAATCGAGGTAGTCGAGGTGAGAGAGCGGAGCGTCAATTGAAATACCCTCTTCCTCTATTTTTTTACTCAATGCTTCCGTCGATGCGGTAAAGACATCAAGGTTCAAAATCTCCGCGAAAAGCGCCGCGTATGACCACACCTGCCAACTGCTGACAGGTAAGACTCTCGTCGCTAACTCCGCCACTTCGCGAATAAGCTCGTAGTGATTGATATTTGTGCGGTACCACTCCAACAAGGTGAACTCAGGGTTGTGCCGAGAGCCACGCTCGCCACGCCGGAAGGCTTTCCCAAGCTGGTATATGTCGCCAATACCCGACGCGAGCAAGCGCTTCATTGCGTATTCGGGTGAACTTTGCAGGAAGCGTTTTTCGTTGCTTTCGGAAACTGTGAATAGCTCGATATTTGGGTCTGTGACGCCAAACTGGGCTAACAGCGGTGTATCGACTTCTAATACGTCGCGCTCTGCGAAGAACGTTCGAATCGTTGAGAGCAACCGGGCACGCTCACGGAGCGCCCCAGCACTGCCGGTTGGCCGCCAATCGGACATTTAGGTGGCCAACGCGTGTCTTAGGATTTACTCGCGCGACTCACGTACTCACCGCTGCGAGTATCGACGCGAATAACCTCTCCTTCTGAGAGGAACAGCGGCACACGGACAACCGCACCAGTGCTCAATGTAGCAGGCTTACTACCACCCTGAGCGGTGTCACCTTTGAGACCCGGATCAGTCTCGGTGATTTCTAGCTCGATGAAATTAGGTGGCGTCACTGCCAATGGCGCCCCATTAAATAGTGTGACCTCGTACTTTTCCTGTTCTTTCAGCCACTTCTCCGCATCATCGACCGCCGCGCGGTCCGCGGAGTGCTGCTCGAATGTATTTGGGTCCATGAAGTACCAGAACTCACCATCGGTGTAGGAGTACTCGAGGTCGATATCCATGACGTCTGCACCCTCAAGCGAGTCACCCGACTTAAAGGTTTTTTCGAGAACGCGACCTGAACGTAAATTCCGGAGCTTTACACGGTTGAATGCCTGACCCTTTCCTGGCTTCACGTATTCATTTTCGAGGATCGAGCAGGGCTCGTTGTCGAGCATTACTTTGAGGCCTGGTTTGAATTCATTGGTTGAGAAATTAGGCATGACTGCGGACCCTGCAAATTTGTGGAGCGGCGATCATACCAAAGTAGGCGTCTTACGAGCGAGCACCTGAGTAAAAGACCGGCTCACAGCGTTGATCTGTCGCAAAAAGGGGCCGTTGGCCACGAGCCACGCTTACCCCATGAGGCTCCGAATAATAGAGCGGTCCAAAAAGCGCACGTTGCAATGGCGATCTCCCGGACAGTACACCGACAAAGAAAGCGCTAATGCGAGATTCGGCTCACACATAACGAAATACGATGATGTGTTAGCGCCAAAACAGCCAGGACAAATACCCGCCCGCAAGACTGCCTAGCCCATGAGATAAAGCGCACCATCGAGCCCAACATGGCTGAGCTGATAACGCGCTTGCTCACGGACCACTGGCTTTGCCCTGAATGCCACACCGATACCCGCGGTTTCCAGCATCTTTAAGTCATTAGCCCCGTCGCCTACGGCCATGGTCTGGGATAAATCAATCGACATGTTGCTAGCAATAGATATCAATCGCGCGCGTTTTTCATCTGCGTTCACTATCGGGGGGATCACGCGACCCGTGAGCTTGTTATCAACAATCTCAAGCGTGTTTGCCACGTAATCGTTCATCTTGAGAACACTGACTACCGTCTCAGCGAAGACGTCAAAACCACCTGAGAGAATGACGGTTCTCACCCCGCGCGCCCGAAGGGTAAGCATCAACTCATGCGCTCCGTCACTAAACGGCAACGAAGATGCTATCTCCGAAGCGACGCGTGCATCCAAACCTTCGAGTAGTCCCAAGCGCTCACTAAAGGATTGATTGAAGTCGAGCTCACCGCGCATGGCACGCTCCGTTATCTCCACGACGCGATCACCCACACCCGCCTGCTTCGCTAACTCATCGATGACCTCACACTGAATCAAGGTTGAGTCCATATCAAACACGGCAAGTTTTATATCGACTGCACGCTCTTCAGCAGTTTGTAAGTTCGCGTCAACGCCGTCCTCAAGCCCGCACGAAAACACCTCTCGTTGACTTAAATGAGCCGTGTTACCTCTTAGCGTGAGTCGCAATCCAGATCGACATTCCTTGAGGGATGTTGGCACAGGCAGATTTGTCGACTCGTGGATAGTGACGCCCCTATCCTCGAGGAGTCTCTTCAGTGAGCCTAGTGGCGGCATTGCCGCTGATTTGGCCAAAATAGTGAGTTGCATTGATGCCACGGTACGTCCAATTCGAAGCGAGCATGATACTCTGATACACCAGCAAAACTGGCAAATACCGGTCAATAATTCCAAGCTAAGAGGTAAAAACGTGAGATTCTGGGGTCGCCTCGATTTTGGTCAACGCGCAGGTTTTGTCGCTTCCGTTGCTGTCATCGTCGCGGCGCAGATCACCCTAGCGCTCTCACTCATCTCGCAAGAGACGAGCGATGACATCGAGCGTGCAGCCTATGCAAAGGTCATACTGAGTTCAGTCGCATCGAGAACGTCAGGACTGATTGCCGCTGGGGATTTACTGACTGTCGCCAGCGAGCTCAACCGATTAGTCGCAAATGATGTCGTCGCTGCAGCGACCGTCTCTGATGTGGAGGGTGAGCCCTTGGTTTCTGTAGGAACACCCATGGGGACTGCGCACTATCAAGGACCGCTCAAAATTGGGCCAGATCTTGCTGGTACTTTATCAATCACGCTCAATACACGCCCCGCAGACGGCACCCTGCGATGGACCATCACAGGCCTTAGCCTCATTGTCGCTGCATTTATCTTTGGCATTACAACCTCGCTCTACCGTGGGTATGCAAACCGGCTATGGTCATTAATTGCAAAGGTCTCTCAGCAAAATACGACCTCGCGTGAAGGGGATCCGTTAGAAGAGCTCGACTCTGCACTCTCAGCTCTGCCACTAGATTTAATCGATACATCGACCCCAGCAGAGCTCGATGAGACAGCAATGCGCTCGATGGCTGTTGTCACTCTGAGCCTCGATCATTTGACCCGCTATATCGAAACGCTCGACGAGGTGAGTTTAGTAGGCTATGTCGCAACCTACGAAGCCTTGTTAAAGGCGGTGTCCCAGATGCTTGGTGGCACGACTCAAACGAATCGATCACAGAGCCTTTCCATGAGCTTCGAAGGGGAGTGGCGAGGGATGTCGCCGCCACTCAGGGCCACAGTCGCGGCAACACTCATACAGCATTTACTTCCGATCGCGGAGCGCAGTCGACGACTTAAGTTCTCTGCCGGTATTGGCGTCAGCCACAGTGACCTGAGTCATGGGGAGCAAGCCTCGGCTTACGCGGGCTTATATATCCAGACGGCACTGGACGAAGCCTATACCCTTGCACAGCGCGCGGGCACCGCGATCAAGTTGGCGAGTTCGCTGAGCGATTCCACTGAGGTTACTGAACTGTTCGAAACCATCGATACGGCGGATGGTGATTGCCAACTGGGGTCGCCTACAACAGCCTTCCAACCCGAGCTAGAAAAACAAAGTCGCCTGCTTCAGCGGCGACTGTTCCCCGATGTGGGTGATCAAGCCGATCTGCCATTTTAGCGTTAGGCTTTCTGCCGTCGCACCGCTCAGCTATCCACCAACTTAACGCTCCGCTCTCTGCTGCTTTAACGCTTCGCTTTCTGTTGCTGTGGGGCTCCGCTGTTTACCCCTTTACTATCCTAAAACGCACTTATATCTAGGAAACGATAGGTCGCGAACCTACTCGGCGATTACTAACCCGCTGACCTTCTGGAACCCCTTGGGCAGCCGGTTACCTCGCCGCCCGCGCTCCCCGCGATAATGCTCCAAGTCAGCCAATCTCAGCTTGAGATGTTGTCGCCCTGAATTGACCTGAAGAATGTCTTCATCGCCAAATACGAGCAAGCCAACGAGCAACTCTTCTCGCGCTTGTGCTCTCGCGGAAGGAATACCGATAATCTTGTTGCCTTTGCCCTTGGCGAGCTCAGGAAGGTCAGTAAGCGGGTAAATCAACAATCGCCCTTCGGAGGTCGCCGCAGCGACCAATAAATTCTGACGCTCAGGAACAATCACCGGCGGCATCACTTGCGCACCTTTGGGGAGACTCAAGACGGCTTTACCCGCTTTGTTCTTGGCAACAAGATCGCCGAATTTTGCGACAAAACCGTAGCCCGCATCGCTCGCCAGTAAAAACTTCTGATGCTCGGTGCCCGTCATCAAGCCTTCAAAGGTCGCACCCGAAGGTGGAGCGATCCTGCCTGTTAAGGGCTCGCCCTGTCCTCGTGCCGACGGCAGTTGATGCGTGGGTATCGAGTAGGCACGACCCGTTGAGTCAAAGACAACCGTCGTCTGATTACTCCGTCCAAGGGCCGAGAACTTGAAAGCATCTCCAGACTTGTAGTTAAGGGTCTCTGGATCAATATCGTGGCCTTTTGCGGCTCTTATCCAACCTTTCTCCGACACAACAATCGTCATTGGGTCTGCGCTGGTCAACTCTAGCTCAGAGAACGCCTTTGCTTCTGCCACCTGAACGAGGTGCGATCGGCGATCATCGCCGTACTCATGCGCAATATCGACAAGTTCACTGCGAATGAGCTTGGTCATCAAAGCGTTACTGCCGAGCGTTTTCTGAAGACTGTCGCGCTCATCGCTGAGTTCAGACTGCTCACCACGAATCTTCATTTCCTCGAGCTTGGCCAAATTGCGTAGCTTTAAGTCGAGAATCGCGTCTGCTTGTATGTCAGAGAGCGCAAAACGAGCCATCAGCTCAGCCTTTGGTTCGTCTTCCTCTCGGATGATTCGGATAACCTCATCGATGTTGAGGTATGCAATCAGATAACCCTCAAGGATGTGCAGTCGCTTGAGTACTTTCTCGAGTCGATACTCCAAGCGTCTGCGCACGGTCTGACGGCGGAATTGCACCCAGTCGCGTAGGAGTTGATCGAGCGAGCGAACACCGGGACGACCGTTCATACCAATGACATTGAGGTTCACACGGTACGAGCGCTCTAGGTCGGTCGTGGCAAATAAGTGGCTCATCATTGCCTCGAGATCAACGCGGTTTGATCGCGGCACAATGACCAACCGAGTGGGATTCTCATGGTCAGACTCATCACGAAGGTCTGAAACCATCGGGAGCTTCTTCGCCTGCATTTGCGCGGCGATTTGCTCGAGCACTTTTGATCCGGACACCTGGTAAGGCAGCGCGTCGAGAACAACAGCACCATCCTCACGCCGCCACGCGGCTCGCATCTTCACGCTACCACGACCCGTGCGATAGATGTCTCGAATCTCTTCAGGGGATGTTGTGATCTCGGCATCAGTTGGAAAGTCGGGTGCTTGTATGTGCCCGCAAAGCGCGTCTACCGTGGCGTCCGGATAATCGAGTAAGTGGATGGTTGCATTCACAACCTCCCGCAAATTGTGTGGTGGTATGTCGGTGGCCATACCCACGGCGATTCCCGTTGTGCCGTTGAGCAATAAATTGGGCACCTGTGCGGGTAGAACAACCGGTTCGTCGATGCTTCCATCAAAGTTAGGCTGCCAATCAACCGTGCCCTGTCCTAACTCGCCAAGGAGCACATCTGCATATTTAGTGAGCTTTGATTCGGTGTAACGCATGGCGGCAAACGACTTGGGATCGTCCGCACTACCCCAGTTCCCCTGACCATCAATCAATGGGTAGCGATAGGAAAAATTCTGCGCCATCAAGACCATTGCCTCGTAGGCTGCGCTATCACCGTGCGGGTGGAATTTGCCAATCACGTCTCCCACAGTTCGCGCTGATTTCTTGTACTTGGCGGAGGACTTAAGACCCAACTCGCTCATCGCATAGACGATGCGTCTTTGTACGGGCTTCAGACCATCACCAACGTGCGGCAGCGCGCGATCGAGAATCACATACATCGAATAATCGAGATACGCCTTCTCGGCATACTCTTTAAGCGACAGTGTTTCCGTTGCTTGGGGTGTATTGAACATATCGGACATAGACTAACTACTACCTTCGAGAACAAAGCATTCGAAATATAAAAGCAGGCGACGGCGTTCGTGATAGCCTTCGCCAGGAAGAATTATCTCATAGTAGCGCTAAAAACATGGAAGAAATTAAATGGCGGTGGCGCCATTTCGACACAATGTCGGCAGGGGCGTGGCATGACATTTTGGCACTTAGGGCCGATATCTTCGTGGTGGAGCAAGAGTGTCCCTACCAGGATCCCGACCATAAAGATCCGAAGTCCTGGCACCTCACGGGTCACATTGGTGAAGAGCTCGTCGCGACGCTGCGAGTCGTCCCACCCGGCGTCAGCTACGACGAATGCTCTATCGGTCGCGTTGCGATTTCGCGCAGGCTCAGAGGTCAGCGCAGGGGCGTTGAGCTCATGAAAGTAGGGATGGGATTCTGCGTATCCAAGTGGGACACAGGCATTCGCATCAGTGGCCAGGCTTACCTTCAGGGCTTCTACGAGGCCTTAGGTTTCGTCATTGAACGCGGGCCCTACATGGAGGACGACATCCCCCACTACGAAATGCTTTGGAGCGGCCGTTAAGCCGCCCGCGATGCGCGCTTGCGCTCGTGCTCTAGAAGCAACTTCTTACGAAGGCGGATGCTCTCCGGGGTCACTTCAACTAACTCATCAGAATCGATAAATTCCAGTGCTTGCTCGAGGGTGTGAAGTACGGGGGGCGTAAGAATCAATGCCTCATCAGTACCCGACGCTCGCACGTTGGTCAGCTGCTTAGCTTTGGTTGGGTTCACAACAAGGTCATTGCTCCGGCTGTGCAGGCCAACGATCTGACCCTCATAAACGTCGACGTTGGCCTCGATATACAACCGACCCCGATCTTGCAGGCTATAAAGTGCGTAGGCGAGGGTCTTGCCTCTGACCATCGATACCAATACACCGTTGTTTCGCTGTGCCAACTCGGCTTTGCTCACAGGTCCATAATGATCGAATACGTGAGTCATGATCCCGCTGCCCGAGGTCAGCGTCATGAACATGGATCGGAAACCAATCAGCCCACGTGCCGGCACGATAAACTCTAGCCGAACACGACCGCTCGCATCCTGCACCATGTTCTTCATCTCGGCGCGGCGCTGCCCAAGCTCTTCCATCACGCCGCCCTGGTGTTCGGATTCGCAGTCTATAACCAACTGCTCATAGGGCTCACAGATCTCACCATCGATCTCTTTCTGGATAACCTCGGGCCGCGAAACACCCAATTCGAAGCCCTCACGTCGCATACTCTCGATAAGCACAGACAAGTGAAGCTCACCACGCCCTGAAACAACAAACTTATCGGGGCTATCGCCTTGCTCGACGCGCAACGCCACGTTGTGAATCAGCTCGCGATCTAATCGCTCTTTAATGTTTCGCGAAGTAACGTATTTGCCTTCGAGGCCCGCGAAGGGAGAGTCGTTCACTTGGAACGTCATGCTTACGGTTGGCTCATCAACCGAGAGTGGAGGCAGCGCTTCACTCGCAGTTGGGTCGCACAACGTGTCAGAAATGTTGAGCGCATCAATACCGGTCACGCAGACAATATCGCCTGCCTCCGCTGTCTCCACTTCCACGCGCTCCAAACCGTGGTATCCCATCACCTGGAGAATTTTACCGCTGCGCGAAGAGGCATCACGGTCTACCACTGAGACCTGCGTGTTTGGACTGAGTTTTCCGCGCGTTATTCTGCCTACGCCAATGACACCAACATAGCTGTTGTAATCCAGCGCCGAGATCTGCATTTGGAAAGGCCCATCAGAGTTCACCGCTGGCGCTGAGACATGATCGACAATCATGTTGAACAGCGGCTCCATATCTGTCGCCATATTGTCCGGATCATCGCCTGCAATACCATTGAGCGCCGAGGCGTACATGATGGGGAAATCCAACTGCTCGTCAGTTGCACCCAGAGAGTCAAAGAGATCAAACACCTGATCAATCACCCAGTCTGGACGCGCACCGGGTCGATCAATTTTATTGACTACCACGATAGGGTTGAGCCCGCGCTCGAACGCCTTGGATGTTACAAATCGTGTCTGCGGCATGGGACCATCCACAGCGTCAACAATCAGTAAAACGCTGTCCACCATCGACAAGACACGCTCAACCTCACCACCAAAATCTGCGTGGCCGGGCGTGTCGACAATGTTGATACGATAATCATTCCAGCGAATTGCAGTGTTCTTCGCCAGAATGGTTATTCCGCGCTCACGCTCTTGATCGTTGGAGTCCATGATGCGTTCAGCGCCCTGACTTTTTCGGTCGAGTGTTCCCGACTGCTGAAGCAGGCAATCAACCAAAGTTGTTTTGCCGTGGTCTACGTGCGCGATGATCGCGATGTTTCGAAGATTCTCAATCACAAGGGTTTTCTCTGTCGTTGGGGCGTTGGCTGTCAGGCGGGCGCGACTTTACCACAAGCGGCGCAACTGAAGACCGTGAAAAAGCCCTTATCAGACCGATTCATTGACGTAACTCTAAAAATAAACTTTGATCGACTGTTACTCGGCATTTGCTTGCCTGCGCGAGCATTAGCTTTCGGGCTTAAGATCTAGCCCGGCAGTGTCGACACCTCATAATTTGCACCAAAAAAGCGCGCACTTGATCGGACAGCACCAAAACTGTGCGCATAATTCGCAGCTGAAGCTCCTCAATTTTTATTAATTGCAATTAAAACAATAACTTAAAAAGAAAAACTTTTGCATCGAGAAGTGGCATAAGCTTTGCTACCATGTCTCAGGAAAGTGCATAAGCTTAGGAATTACGCACACACACACCGATCAGATCGGGTTTTACAGTCCTTAGGAGGCACCATGTCAGAGCGCACGCTCAATTTGATTAAAGACAACGATATTCGTTGGGTAGATCTGCGCTTTACCGATACACGCGGTAAAGAACAGCACGTAAGCATTCCAGCCAGCTACGTTGACGAAGACTTCTTCGAAGACGGCAAGATGTTTGACGGTTCTTCGATCGCAGGTTGGAAAGGCATCAACGAGTCAGACATGATCCTCATGCCCGACGACAGTACATCAATCATTGATCCTTTCACCGACGATGCGACCATCATTCTGCGTTGCGACGTAGTCGAACCATCGACAATGCAGGGGTATGAGCGCGATCCACGGAGCGTTGCAAAGCGTGCCGAAGCTTACCTCGCATCGACTGGCCTGGGTGATACCGCATTCTTTGGCCCAGAACCTGAATTCTTCGTTTTCGACGACGTCAAATTCAAGGTCGAAATGCAAGGCGCCAGCTACGAAATCAACTCTGAAGAAGCTGCCTGGGCGTCAAACGAGAGCTTTGACGAAGGCAATACAGGCCACCGTCCCGGTGTCAAAGGTGGCTACTTCCCCGTACCGCCCGTCGATTCACTGCACGACATCCGCGCTGCAATGTGTTCCGCTATGGAGCAGATGGGTCTAGATGTGGAAGTGCACCACCACGAAGTGGGCACTGCAGGCCAGTGCGAGATTGGTGTTCGGTTCAACACGCTGGTTACCAAGGCTGACGAAGTGCAAATCCTCAAGTACTGCGTGCATAACGTAGCTCACGCTTACGGAAAGACTGCGACCTTTATGCCTAAGCCGCTCGTGGGTGATAACGGCTCGGGTATGCACGTACACCAAAGCGTTTCAAAGGACGGCGTGAACACATTTGCAGGTGATGAGTACGCAGGCCTTTCAGAGACCGCGCTTTACTACATCGGTGGCATCATTAAGCACGCTCGTGCAATCAACGCCTTTGCTAACGCGTCAACAAACAGCTACAAGCGGCTTGTTCCCGGTTTTGAAGCACCCGTTATGCTTGCATACTCAGCACGCAACCGCTCTGCTTCTATCCGAATTCCTTACGAGCCCTCGCCAAAGGGCAAGCGTATCGAAGTACGTTTTGGTGACCCAACTGCCAACCCATATCTCTGCTTTGCAGCGATGTTGATGGCAGGTATCGACGGCATTCAGAACAAGATCCACCCTGGCGATGCGGCAGATAAAGACCTGTACGATTTGCCACCGGAAGAGGCAGCTGAGATTCCAACCGTTGCATCAACCCTGGAAATGGCACTTGAAGCGCTCGACGCTGACCGTGAATTCCTGACAGCGGGTGGCGTCTTCACAAACGATATGATCGACGGATACATTGAACTGAAGAGTGAGGAAGTGGAGCGTCTCAATATGACGACTCACCCAATCGAGTTCGACATGTACTACTCGGTCTAACGACGCTAGAAAAAAGCCCGCGACAAATTGCGGGCTTTTTTTTGCTCTAAATTTTGAGAAATTTGCTGGCAACGGCTAAAACGCACTATTACGGTGCAAAAATCACGCAATGAGGCTCTCAATGACAAAATCAATTCGCTTTATCGCCGTGACCGCCCTCGCGTTAGCAGGGCTCGCAAACGCTCAAATATACAAGTCTGTTGATGCCAACGGTGTAGTGACCTTCAGTGACACACCGCCTAGGGACTCTCAAATAACGTCCGAGGAAATTCAAACGCCCGCGCAAATTAACAGCATGCAACCGATTCTAATAGCGCCCACTGACGCCCAAGAAGTCGACAACATCAAGGATATGGCCGAGAGATCGATCGCCATAGTCAGTCCCACAGATAACGCGACGATTCCTATGGGTGCTGGCATTTTTGATGTCATCGTTGAAGCCGCACCCGATCTTAGTGATGGCGAGGTGGTTGAGCTTTACCTCGACGATGAAAAGGTCGATGACGCACAAACGGCGTTAAAGTGGACGCTGACTTACGTCATACGCGGCGCGCATAAACTTCAAGCCAAATGGATAGCAGAGGATGGCGAGATACTCGCTGTCTCCGAGCCCATTACCGTATTTGTTTTAAGGCCCTCAATCCTATGAGGTCGCCTTTATTTTTCTTCAGCACCAAAGTGCAAGCTGACACCGCGCTTTTTTACGAATACCTAACGGCCGTGACCAATCAAATTTTGAGGCGCTAACGGTGAACCTTACACCCGGGTTTGACCTAGACTCACTGACGACCTGCGTCGTTCTGATCGATGAACATGGTATCGTCGACACGCTCAATCAGGCAGCTCAAGTGCTGCTGGAAACATCGGCGCTGCGTGCAGTAGGCGTCGCTTTCGATGAGCTAGCCAGCCCAGCCGGTGACGCAGCAATTCACTGGCATGAAACACTTACAAGCGTAGTGAGTACTCGCCTACCCGCTGTTAGCCGAGACCTGAAACTACATTTAAAAACAGGGCGCGATGTGACGGTTGACGTGGTTATCACACCACTCAACTACGATCGTGACTCGCGCATTCTGCTCGAAATGTCGCCACTTGATCGTGCACGAGCTATCAGTGAAACAGAGAATTTACGCGAGGCGCAAAGCAGACTTCACGACGTTGTAAAAGGCTTAGCGCATGAAGTTAAGAACCCGCTTGGCGGAATACGGGGTGCAGCGCAACTCCTCGCTAAGAAGTTTCCGAGTGACGACCTTGACGAGTATTCGAGCATCATCATCTCCGAAGTCGACCGGCTCCAAGCCTTGGTGGACCGTCTGTTAGGCCCGAGGGAGTCTCTCGATCGACAACCCATGAATATTCACGAGGTGACCGAACGGGTACGCCAACTCATCGAAGCCGAGGCAGGGGCGAGCATCAAAGTAACGCGCGATTACGACCCAAGCCTGCCCGAATTTCATGCCCATGCAAACCAACTCACTCAGGCGGTGCTCAACATAGCGCGCAACGCCTGGGAGGCGTCGCCATCTGGCTGCAGGCTAACGCTGAAAACTCGGAGCAAGCGGCAGTACACACTCAACGGTCAGCGACAAAAGTTGGTCTGTGCACTTGAGATCATTGATGACGGCCCGGGCATTCCAGAGGACCTTATGGCCTCGATATTTCTTCCTCTGGTGACCTCACGCCCCGAGGGTAGCGGCCTTGGACTCTCGCTTTCACAAATGATCCTGACGCGACACGGCGGCGTCATTCAGGCTACCAGCCAGCCTGGGAATACATGCTTCACACTACTTCTACCAATGGATAACTAACGATGACGGATGACAATCAAATTTGGGTGGTAGACGACGATAACTCGATTCGCTGGGTTATGGAGAAAGCGTTGAGCGGTGAAAATATCGCCTGTAAAACCTTTGAAAATGCCGATGCATTGCTCGCGGCACTTCAGCACGAATGCCCCAAAGCGATCATTAGTGACATTCGCATGCCCGGCATGGACGGACTTACGCTGCTTAGAGAGCTCAAAACGATTGCACCGGACACCCCCGTGATTATCACAACAGCGCACTCCGACCTAGACAGTGCGGTGACATCCTATGAGTCGGGTGCATTCGAGTACTTACCCAAACCCTTTGACATTGATGAAATGCTAGAAGTCGCCTCGAGAGCTCTGGCACACACTCAAAAAGAAGCGACTGGCCGGGCCGATGATCCGAATAGCAGTAAAGAAATCATTGGTAATGCGCCAGCAATGCAAGAAGTGTTTCGTGCGATCGGCCGTCTATCGCAAAGCGCGATCACCGTTCTCATAAGCGGTCAATCTGGATCGGGCAAGGAACTCGTTGCGCGAGCGCTGCACCAGCACAGCCCCAGAGCCAAAGCACCTTTCGTGGCACTCAATATGGCTGCAATTCCAAAAGACCTGATGGAATCTGAACTTTTTGGC
>CAJXZI010000009.1 GCA_913063005.1 uncultured Halieaceae bacterium
CGCCAAAACAGCCGCGCATGATGTTTACGGAGTGCTGAATCATCTCCAGAGCGGGGATCTTGGCGTCACCGTAGTCCGGGTGTGGACGCCTCTGGTAGGGCTGCTCGAACACCCAGTCAAGTTCGGGCGTGCTCAGTGGAATAGGTGGAGGGTTGAACCACACCTCCCGGTCACCGTGCGCCTGAATGAGTGCAAGCGCGTTGTGCGGATTGGTCTCTTTATGCATGACGCGCGCGGCGTGCGCGTAGAGCACCGGGTCGTCTTTCACGGCTTCAAAGCTGGGTAGTCGGATAACGTCTCGCGAGGGCGCGCTACTAGCAAGCAAAGACACCACCTGGACGGGTTCCTGAGACGCTGGTAAGTCTGCGTCGTCATCATCCGACTTGGCAGCCTCCGTCTCACAGACCTCAGGCTCCATGCCCTCGTAAGGGTTTAACATGGGCTCGACTTTTCCCGGCTGATCCACTGACGTTGAGTCGATGACGCGGTAGCCCGGTTCGGGCGCGTCTGTGACGAACGCCGTACCGCGAAGATGTCGCAGATCTTCGATGGACTTTCCGTCGGCTAACCCGTGCGCCAAATCAACGATGGCACGCTCAGCGTTTCCGTAAAGCAGTATGTCGGCTTTACTGTCCATCAAAACGGAGCGACGAACCTTGTCGCTCCAGTAATCATAGTGAGCCATACGACGAAGACTGGCTTCGATGCCGCCAATAACAACGGGGACGTCTTTATAAGCCTCTCGGGCGCGTTGACTGTAGACAGCAACAGCGCGGTCAGGTCGCTTGCCCGCAATGTCTCCGGCGGTGTAGGCATCATCATTACGCCGCTTTTTATCCGCGGTGTAGTGGTTGATCATCGAGTCCATATTACCGGCGGCAATACCGAAGAACAGATTCGGTTTGCCGAGGGCCCTGAAGGCCTCCGCGCTGCGCCAGTCTGGCTGCGAGATAATGCCCACTCGGAAACCTTGGCCCTCAAGCACGCGACCAATGACTGCCATACCAAAGCTGGGGTGATCCACATAGGCATCACCCGTGACAATGATGATGTCACAGCTATCCCAGCCGAGCGCATCCATCTCGGCACGGGACATGGGGAGCCACGGTGCAGGCCCAAAGCACTCCGCCCAATATTTGCGGTGCGAGAATATGTCTATCGGTTTTTCGTTCACGGGAGTTGTGGCTTTTGCTCTCTCAGCTCGTCAGGGACTTCGAGATCCGCACCGCAGTGTTTGCAGTGTTGCGCATCGACAGCATGGTCAACGCCCGCACACACAGGACAGTTCCATGACAGCGTTTGCGCCGCGCGGCGAGACCCCAATCTTTCCCATAGTTTACTGGTTACGATAGCGGTCGGCACAGCCAAAATTGAATAACCAATCAAAATACCAATTGAGGCGACAAAGCGCCCAATGGGTGTTCCCGGAACAACATCCCCGTAACCCACGGTTGTTATCGTGACTACGGCCCAATAAATGCTCATGGGAATACTCACAAAGCCGTGTTCGGGTCCGTCAATGACGTAGAGCAGGCAGCCAAAGACAACCACTGTGACCATCACAATTGAGAAGAACACCATGATAGATCGTGCGGTTGAGCGCATGAGTCCGATGATCTCGATGTATTCTTCGTGTAACTCGAAGAGGTGCAATATCCGGAAGACGCGTAAAACGCGAAGCACTCTGATAACAATGAGTGACGAGGCCTCAGGCACGAATAGTGTCAAAAAGGTGGGTAGGATGGCTAAAAGATCCACCACCCCCCAGAAACTGATGGCATAAACAGCGGGGCGTCTTAAACACCAAAGCCTGGTGAGGTATTCAACCGCGAATATCAGGGTAAACCCCAACTCGATCCATCGGAAGATATCGCCGTAAGCTGCGTGATAGGCCTCCACCGAATCCAGCATGACCACAAAAACACTGGCGAGAATAAGAATGAGGAGTGTTAGATCGAAGAGATTACCTTCGCGCGTTTCAGTGCCGAATATGACCGTTTCGACGCGATCTCTTATCGGCCGTGCCTCGCTCACTGTGAATCCCCCTCAAGCATCATGATGAGCGTTGGCCAAACCACATCTACAAGGGTCGGCTGAGCCTCCGCGTTCGGATGAATACCGTCGTTTTGCATTAAGGTTTTGTTTAAAAAAACGGATTCGACAATAAATGGCAGCGTTTCAACGCGCTCACTTTCGGCGAGTCGCTCATAGATCCCCCGAAACAGACTTGTATAGCGGCGTCCCAAGTTTGGAGGCGCTTCTGCCGCGAGTAGTAGCACCTTAGCGCCAGCATTAAGTGACTCGTTTGTCATCATCGTAAGATTTTCACGCATTTGCTTGATGGGGAGGGCGCGCAGTCCGTCGTTTCCACCCAGCTCAATGATGACTAATGTCGGTTTATGCTCTTTTAGCAGCGGTGGGAGTCGATAGGCACCCCCACGGGTTGTTTCACCTGATATGCTTGCGTTTACGACTGTTGCACCATCGATTGTGGTTTGTAGACGCTGCTCAAGCAGGCTGACCCAGCCCTGTTCCATGTTAAGGCCATACGCTGCGCTCAGGCTGTCTCCGACAACAAGGACTTTAGCCGGCGTTGCTGCGTTTGCGGTGACGCACGCGATCGCATTGATAGCGAGCAGTGGACTTAAAAGTAGGGCACTTCGGACCAAGGACCCGAGACACCTTGTGTGTGTGGATCCGAGCCGCTGACAAAGGCGAGCGCCGAGACCGGTCAATCCGACGTTAATGCAACGTCGTAAGTGATGCCAGAGGTAAAGACGCATGATCAAAACATCCCAATTGAATAAGTCGGTAAAAACCGCAGAAGCGGAGTTAGAGATCCTGCGAGGGATCGATTTGGAAATCAAGCGTGGAGAAACCGCGGCGATTGTAGGTACGTCAGGCTCGGGTAAATCCACGCTACTCGGATTGTTGGCTGGTTTGGATAGCCCCTCGGCTGGGGCCATATACCTCGACAACACTAACATTGTGCAGTTGGATGAGGATGAACGGGCGGTACTTCGGAGTCAAAAAGTGGGCTTCGTCTTTCAAAGCTTCCAGTTATTGCCTGCGCTAACGGCGCTGGAAAACGTCATGCTCCCGCTCGAACTCGCAGGCAGGGACGATGCTCGGATAATGGCCGAGGATTACCTATCACGCGTGGGACTCGGCGAGCGTTTACACCATTACCCGAGAACACTCTCAGGCGGGGAGCAGCAGCGTGTCGCTATCGCCCGCGCATTCGCCGCAAAGCCACTGATTTTGTTCGCAGATGAGCCCACAGGCAATCTCGATACGGCAACCGGTGCCAAGATCATTGAGCTCTTGTTTGGGCTGAACGAAGAGGAGGGCACGACGCTGGTTCTTGTGACCCACGACAACACACTCGCTGACCGCTGCCAGCGCAAGTTGATCATGACAGCAGGTCAATTGAGCGAAGCTGCATGAAATCACCCATCGCGGCCTCATTACGATTGCTCGTCCGTGATTGGCGGGGCGGGGAGCTCGGTGTGCTGCTCAGTGCACTGCTGCTTGCGGTCTCGCTAGTTGTTGCTATTAGCGGCTTTGTTAATCGGCTTCAATTCAACTTAGAGCGGGAGTCTGCAAGCTTCCTCGCTGCTGATCTTGTTGTTTCAAGTTCGCGTGCAATGCCGCCTGAATGGCAGGAGGAGGCGTTAAATACCGTTGGCGTGACGGGTGAAACGGTGACGTTTTCATCGATGGTGATATCCGAGAGCGACGACATGTTTTTGGCCTCGGTAAAAGCGGTCGGTGGTGGTTATCCATTGCGCGGATCCTTGCGTGTCGATCTAGGAGGTGGTCGCTACGGTGCAGACACTCCCGAACCCGGATACGTTTACCTTGCGCCGCGCTTGGTTCAGCAGTTGGACACAGCTGTAGGCGACGAGGTCTACGTGGGTGATGCGACGCTTCGTGTGGCAGGAACACTTCTTGATGAGCCAGACTCGACCACGGGCTTTTTTGGCTACGGTCCGCGGCTGGTGATGCACGTCGACGACTTGGATGCGACAGGTGTTATTCAGCCCGGTAGCCGTGTTACTTATCGATTGCTGTTGGCAGGCAGTACTGGTGCGCTGGAGCAGTATAAAAATTGGGTGGAGCCTCAGTTGGTTCAAGGCCAGCGATTATTGTCAGTCGACGAGTCGCAACCGGGAATCGGTGCGACCCTCGAACGTGCGCGCGGATTCCTTTTGCTCGCCGGGAGCCTGGGTGTGATGCTCGCTGCTGCTGCCATTTTAGTCGCGGCGCGTCGTTTCGGTGAGCGACATACCGACCAGGTTGCAGTTATGAAAAGCCTGGGTGCCACAAAAAAAACGATTCGTACACTCTACGCGTTAAGCCTAACTTGGCTAGGCATCCTAGCGATCAGCGTAGGAAGTGGTATTGGATGGTTGGCGCAGGACGCTATGTTTACCGCCTTGGCAGATCAATTGCCGGGCGAAGTAACACGGACAGGGGTGACGCCTTACGTTACCGGCGCCGTTACGGCACTGGTATGCATCGCGTTTTTTGCCTGGCCGCCGCTTGCACGGCTCGGTGCAGTCTCACCATTGCGCGTGATCCGGCGAGAAACGACGATCGCTGACTCTACGCGCGCAACGGATCTGCTGCTCGGCACCTTTTCGCTCGGTGGGCTAATGCTTTGGTACAGCAGCGATATCAAGCTAACGGCAGCGCTACTCGGTTCGATTGGGATAACCGTTGGCCTTGGCTTCTTTGTTGCCCGCGGACTTTTGAGCGGTACGCGCCAGATTGGAAGTAGCGCTGGGAGCGTTTGGCGTTTAGCCCTCGCGGGGATGCAACGCCGTGGTACGGCCAGTGCGTTCCAAGTCGTTATTTTTGGCATTGCCATCATGTTACTGCTCGTTTTGACGGCTGTGCGGACAAGCCTGTTGGATCAATGGCGATTGCAGATACCCGAGGGTACTCCAAATCACTTTATTTTGAATGTTGCGCCTATTGATGAAGCACCGCTCCTTCAATTCTTTGCTGAGCGTGATATCGAAGTCGGCGATTTATACCCGGCAGCGCGCGGCCGTGTAATGGAGGTCAATGGCGATACACTGCCTGAGTGGGGGCCGGATGCAACGGGGCCGCGGCAGCGTGAGGCGAACTTTACCTCTACCGATGCCAAGCCAGACGGCAACGAAATTCTGAGTGGTGAGTGGTGGGCAGTGGGCTCTGATGAGTCGCTAATCTCACTCGAGGATGGTTTTGCTGATGACATTGGGGCAAAAGTCGGGGACCAGTTGACGCTTCGCATTGCCGCCGATGAATTTGTAGTCACTGTCGCCAGCATTCGATCGGTTAACTGGGAGTCAATGCAGCCCAACTTCTTCGTCATTTTCCCCGAAAAGTTACTAGATCGGTTTCCGACCACGCTATTTACCAGCTTCTATCTGGAGCCCGATGAGAAGTATCGCGTTTCTGAGCTACTCGAATTCATGCCGACCATTACGCTGATTGAGGTCGACGTGGCGATTCAAGAAATCAAAACCATCATTGATCAGGTGAGTCAGGCGATTGAGCTGGTGCTGCTCATCATACTTGTTGCAGGTGCGTTAGTGCTCATTGCTGGTGTGAGCTCGAGTGTCGATGAGCGTCTCCATGAAAGTGCAATACTCCGAGCCTTGGGTGCGGGGCGCGCTACCTTACTCGGGGCTGTGGCTATCGAATTTGCTGCCATGGGTGCGCTTGCGGGTGTGCTGGCCATCATGGGTTCTGAGGCTGCTGGCTGGGTGTTACAGACGCAGATGCTTGAGTTGGATTACCAAGTTCAATGGCTGTTATGGCCGCTTGGGGTTATTCTTGGGTCATTGATCATTGGAAGCTTGGGTACCTTCGCGTGTCGGCGAGTGGTTTCTGCTCCGCCTTTGCAAGTGTTGCGGGAACTTTGAGTACTACTTACTTCTTCACCGCCTACTTCTTCACCGCGTTACTGCTCCACCGCCATAGTTCTTTGCCTATGTGGCTCTTTATCGCTGTGCCGTCTTTTTAACTCAGTGCCGTCTTCAGCGACAGACAGCGACAGACTGCGACAGACAGCAACAAAAAGAATGTCGTCACTTCCTGCTTCGTGGGGGGGCTTCTACCGCGGTCGCAGCTTCTATTGTTGGGGCGCCTTTTACTGTGGGGGTGCCTTCTAATAACAACCCACTCTCCTGATCAGGGCTCACCTCCCGGATAGGTGGGCACGCCCCTGACAAGGGCGCCACCCTCTACTGTAGGCGTAAGCCCTCTGCTTTCGCTACAGATGTCTAGTGAGGGCTGCCAAGCATTTGTTGTGGCCAATGGAGGCACTCGCACGAGAACCTATTCGTCAAAGAAGGCGGGAAGATAGCGTGCGTATAGTTGAAGTGACCCACAAAACGCGATCGCTATCGCCCGTCATTCTTTCGCCCGTCATTCTATCGTCCGTCATCGCGAGGTGTCTTGAAGACCTTTTGGGCTCGGTGTATGCGACGAACTGTGCTGATAGGCGCTCACACATGCCTCTAGGGCGCTCGCAGACGATCCTAAAGCGCTCGCAGAGGACACTTGCGTTCCAGCGCTAAAAGATTTCGCTTCTGGTGCGGGCTCGTTATTCTGCGATCTGACCCTCTATTACAGAGCAGCTACAGAGCAGCAGCCCTCATGGGCTGCAGTGGCAGCTTGTGAGCGTTAGGAGAGGAGCGTGCGATGAGGATTGACCCGCATCGCACTGGCGGAGCTTATCCCAGGAGATGTCTTACCGCGTCACGCTCTTCGCTAAGCTCTTGAGCGGTTGCATCCATTTTCTCCCGGCTAAAATCATTCACCTCTGCGCCTTCTACAACGGTGTACTGACCGTCAGCACAGGTACAGGGGAATGAGTAAATCAATCCTTCTGGAACATCGTAAGCGCCGGTCGACAAAATGCCCATTGACGTCCAATCGTTGTCCGCTGTCCCCAGCGCCCAGGTGCGCATGTGATCGATGGCGGCGTTAGCCGCTGAGGCTGCCGACGAAGCGCCGCGAGCCTTGATAATAGCGGCGCCACGCTGCTGGACTGTTGGAATGAAGTCATTTTCGTACCACGCCTGATCAACCAGTTCGATGGCCGACTGCCCCTTGATTCGCGCATTGAAAAGATCAGGGTACTGTGTCGCCGAGTGGTTACCCCAAATCGTCATGTTGGTAACGTCGGTATTCACAACGCCCGTTTTTTGCGCAATCTGTGTGATAGCGCGGTTATGGTCCAAGCGGGTCATTGCGGTGAACTGGCTGCCTGCGATATCAGGCGCATTGTGCATGGCAATCAGTGCGTTTGTATTAGCGGGGTTACCCACTACGAGCACTTTGATGTCTCTGCTAGCCACGGCGTTCATTGCTTTGCCCTGTGCAGAGAAAATAGCTGCGTTTGCTTCGAGGAGGTCTTTACGCTCCATGCCTGGTCCGCGTGGTCGCGCACCAACAAGAAGCGCGTAATCAGCATCTGCGAAAGCGATATTCGGGTCATCGCTGCAAGTGATACCTGCAAGCAGTGGGAACGCGCAGTCGTCCAACTCCATTTTCACGCCTTCGAGTGCATCAAGTGCGGGCGTAATATCGAGCAGGTTGAGCTTTACAGGTTGGTCGTTACCCAACATGGCACCTGAGGCAATGCGGAAAAGCAGTGCATATCCAATTTGTCCGGCCGCGCCGGTTACGGTAACTGTTACAGGTGTTTTCATGTAGCTCTCCTTGGATAAACGGCCCCAGACCCTGATCTTTTGAGTAAAGCGGATGTGGACAAAGTTGCGACGCGAATTCTCGTGCTCTCGGCGGCAAACTGCAAGTGCGTTTTATCGTCCAATTACCTGTATTCAGATCGCTAATTTTGCGATGTACGACCGGGGCAATTATCATCCGGGTTTTAACGCGATGGTTTTGGCATGTCCCAGCCCAATAATCCGGTTCAAGAGCACGTACCCAAGGGTACGGAGTCACTTTTAACTGGATCGCCCGCAGGTGATCCCCGCAAGGCTTCTTACAACCAGAATAAGTTGCGAAAGCGGCTTCGACGGCTCACTGGGCAGGCGATCGCTGACTACAACATGATCGAGGCGGGTGATCGTGTGATGGTGTGTCTGTCCGGGGGTAAAGACTCCTACACCATGCTGGACATTTTGCTCCACCTGCAGCGTAGCGCGCCCATTGATTTCGAGATCATTGCCGTCAATCTCGACCAGAAACAGCCAGGTTTTCCAGAACACGTGCTGCCCGAGTATCTCGAGGCAATGGGTGTTCCGTACTACATTCTGGAGCGCGATACCTACAGCGTGGTGCGTTCAGTTATCCCCGAGGGTAAGACCACGTGTGGACTCTGCAGCCGGTTACGACGCGGCACACTGTATGGGTTTGCCGAGCAGATCGGCGCACACAAAATCGCGCTGGGGCATCATCGTGACGATATTGTGGAGACGCTCTTTCTCAACATGTTCTTTGGTGGGAAGTTAAAGGCCATGCCACCAAAGCTACTGAGTGACGACAAACAAAACATCGTGATTCGACCGCTTGCTTACTGTAAAGAAAGTGATATCGAGCGCTACGCCGCGCAGCAAGACTTCCCCATCATTCCCTGTAATCTGTGTGGCTCTCAGGAAAACCTGCAGCGAGTAGAAATCAAGAAACTGCTCAGTGACTGGGAGAGGCAGTACCCTGGCCGTACCGAGACGATTTTTAAATCGCTACACAATGTTTCTCCCTCGCAGCTAGCCGACAGAGATCTGTTCGATTTCGAGACTTTGTCACTTCAGCGCGAGAGTGACGATGACGTTTCACTCCCGCTGATAAAAACGGTATCACTGTGAGCGAGACATTACTGTCAGTTAGTGATGTCAGCATAAATAAGGGGCTACGTCAGTTGTTGCGTGGTGTGGATTTCACCGTAAAGTCGGGTGAGATTTGGCAGTTACGTGGTGGTAACGGGGTAGGAAAAACATCGTTGCTCAGAGCGATGGCTGGACTCGCACGGGTCGAGGTTTTCGGCGCGATCAATCGTTGCGAGGACATGCTTTACTCCGGTCACGCAACAGCACTCAAAGGCGCGTTGTCTGCGCGGGACAACCTACTGTCTCATCCCTCGGGCATGGGGATGCCCACTAGTGCTGAGGTGGACGAAGCTCTGGGTCGAGTAAAATTGCAGGGTTATGAAGAGGCAAAAGCGGGCAGGCTCTCGGCAGGGCAGAAGCGCCGGGTAGCCTTGGCGCGGCTCTTTCTACCCAGTGGCCGGCTTTGGCTGCTCGACGAGCCTTTTACAGCGCTAGATGTCCTAGGGGTGAAAATCCTTGAGGAGCGCTTCATTGAGCATGCTGACGCCGGTGGCGCTGTTGTCTTCACTAGCCATCAGCCCGCAGATTTAGGTGACAGGTTAAACCTCCTCAATTTGGAGCAGTTCAGTGGCGAATGAGTCGAGCAGGCAGGCGAGTAATGTGTCGAGTGGATTGCCCGAACTCAATCTTTCCCAATTTTTGTGGGTTCAAACACGCAGGCACCTAGGTTTGCTTATTGCCTCTCCCGGGGAGATTGTTAACCCACTCTTATTTTTTTTGCTGGTCGTCATACTTTTTCCCCTGGGACTGGGACCTGACCCCGAGCAGTTGTCGCTTTTGGCGCCGGGCATCCTTTGGGTGGTCGCACTACTCGCAAATCTAATGATCTGCATGCGCCTCTTTGTCGACGATTTTGAGGACGGTAGTTTAGAGCAACTCGCAATGGCGCCCTTGCCACTTGCTGTTGCAGTTGTGCCGCAACTGCTGGCCTCCTGGCTGGCAAGTGGTGTCATCTTGAGCCTTGTTTCTCCGCTATTCGGGCTGATGCTTGGCTTTCCATTGGCGGCAGCGCCTACACTCGTCGCGAGCTTGCTAATGGGAACGCTCATTATGCTGCTTGTAGGCGCTATTGGTGCTGCGCTGACAGTGGGTATCCAGCGAGGCGGTATTCTGCTGGCGCTATTGATTCTGCCGCTCTACGTCCCCATCTTAATCGCCGGTACTCGGGCGTTAGAGGAGGCGACCAGCCAGGGTGACCCTATGGTGGCGCTCGCTTTGTTAGGTGCGGGTGTAACAGGTGGGCTCGTGTTAGCGCCCGTGGCGATTGCAGCAGGACTCAGAGTGTCTTTGGAACTCTGACGCTCCTTTTACTGGATTTACCCTATATACTTCTACTATGTGGCGCATTATTCATCAATTTGGCTCTCCGCCCTGGGTTTATCGATTTTGCGATCGTGTTATTCCGTGGTTGCTGCCGCTAACTATGCTCGCCCTTGTGGTTGGCAGTGTCTGGGGCCTGTTATACGCGCCGACGGACTACAAGCAGGGCGATTCTTATCGAATTATCTACATCCATGTGCCGACGGCGGTTGTGTCACTTGCTGGCTATTACGTGATGGCTTTTGCTGGACTCGTGAGTCTGGTCTGGCGCATTAAACTTGCGGACACGGCAATGCGAGCGGCGGCTCCGATCGGGGCGGCTTTCACAGCCGTTGCCCTGATAACAGGTGCCATTTGGGGCAAACCTACTTGGGGTGCCTGGTGGGTGTGGGATGCGCGCGTGACCTCGATGTTGATACTTTTCTTCCTTTACGTGGGTGTAATCGCACTTTTTCAGGCTTACGAGAACAAGGCCGTTGCCGCACGCGCATGCGCAATTCTGAGCCTTGTTGGTACCGTGAATATCCCAATTATCTATAAGTCTGTTGATTGGTGGTACTCGTTGCATCAGCCGGCCTCGATTAAGTTCACCGGGGAGTCAGCCATCGATGCGTCAATGTTGTATCCACTACTCGGTATGATCGTGACGTTTTACGCGCTTTTCGCGTTATTGATGATGCTTAACTTGAGGCAAATGCTGACTGAAGAGCACGCAAGATCATCCTGGTTGGTAAAGAGGCTGGCGCATTAAAATGCAATTCGATTCTTTTTCTGATGCCATAGCAATGGGTGGTCACGGTCCCTACGTTTGGGCTGCCTACGCGATCACGCTTTTTGTCGTAATGATCATTCTTCTTCGGCCAATTGTGGCTACTCGGCAATTGCAAAGTGAGATTCGGCGAGTTTCTGCGCGACAATCCGCACAACCAATGAGTTCAGAAAACGGCCACCAGGCCCAAGAGGTGGTCGATGCACCCCAAACGTAAGCAGCGCTTGATGGTGGCACTGTCTGTCGTGGTGTTATCGAGCGCCACCATAGGGCTCATAGCGTACGCGCTCAGCGGCAATATCAACCTGTTTTATTCGCCCTCCGAGGTAGCTTCTGGCGAAGCACCTACTGATCGCAAGCTGCGAGTGGGCGGCATGGTTGTCGAGGGGAGTGTTGAACGTGCGTCCGATCGACTGGAGACCCGATTTGAGGTCACGGATTTCGTTAATTCCGTCACAGTGACCTACGATGGCATTTTGCCTGACCTCTTCGCAGAGGGAGAGGGTGTTGTCGCAACAGGTGTCCTGGGTGCCGACGGTGTTGTCACCGCCAGTGAAGTGCTCGCTAAACACGATGAGAACTACATGCCGCCCGAGGTGGCAGAGGCACTTGAGAAAGCTAACGCAGGGGGAGCGTCTCAGTGATACCTGAAGCGGGACAAATTGCGTTAATTATCGCCTTGTGCCTCGCAAGCCTATTGGGTGTTGTGCCTATGGCCGGTGCCTGGCGTGATCAGCGATGGGCGATGAATTTGGCGCCAAGCTTAGCTGCCGGTCTGTTTGTCTTTCTTACCATAGCGTTCGCGTGCTTGGTGGTTGTGTTTTTGCAGGACGACTTTTCGGTGAAGGTCGTTGCCAGCAACTCGAATTCACTGCTGCCTCAGATTTACAAGTTTTCAGCGGTATGGGGCAACCACGAAGGCTCTTTGTTGCTGTGGGTTTGGATTCTCGGTGCTTGGGCGTTGGCGGTTGCCGTTGCAAGTCGAGGACTGCCGTTAGTTGTCCTAGCAAGAGTTTTAAGTGTGCTCGGTCTCATAGCGGTTGGGTTTATTGCCTTCTCACTTTTTACCTCGAACCCCTTCGAGCGGTTGCTGCCCGGCGTAGCGGCAGAGGGCAATGATCTCAATCCGCTGCTGCAAGATCCCGGCCTCATTATTCATCCCCCGCTTCTCTACATGGGCTACGTGGGACTCGCCGTTCCGTTTGCCTTCGCCTTAGCAGCGTTAATGGGCGGTCGTTTGGACGCCGCCTGGGCTAAGTGGTCACGGCCTTGGACGAACGTTGCCTGGGCCTTTTTAACGCTTGGCATCATGTTAGGTAGTTGGTGGGCTTACTACGAGCTTGGCTGGGGTGGCTGGTGGTTCTGGGATCCCGTAGAGAACGCTTCCTTTATGCCGTGGTTGGTCGGTACCGCGCTCATTCATAGTCTTGCTGTTACTGAAAAGCGCGGGTTATTCCGTTCTTGGACTGTCCTACTTGCTATCTCAGCCTTCTCGCTATCGCTCCTTGGCACATTCTTGGTCCGATCGGGTGTATTGACCTCGGTCCATGCGTTTGCCGCAGACCCTGAGCGGGGCTTGTTTATTCTGGTGTTTTTGGTTTTGGTCGTCGGTGGCTCGTTGACGCTCTATGCATTTCGCGCGCCAACCGTTGCCAGTCCCATTAATTATCGACTTGAGTCTCGAGAGTCCTTGTTACTGGCAAACAACCTGATTTTTGCGGTTTCTGCGATTGTTGTTTTGCTGGGTACATTATTCCCGCTTCTTATGGATGCATTAGGGCAGGGCAAGTACTCAGTAGGCCCCCCTTATTTCAATGCCGTGTTCGTGCCCGCTATGGCGTTGCTGGCACCGTTCATGGCAATAGGCCCCATATCACGTTGGAAGTCTGATTCCTCGAAACGCTGGCTTAACGAGTTATTGCTACCCGGCGCCGCGTGTCTAGCCGTTGCCATCGTCGCGCCTTATTTTGGTGTTGGTGAGGTCAATGTATGGGCTTCGCTCGCTGTATTACTTGCCGGGTGGTTGGTTATTGGGCTGGTGCGTGACCTTCAGCAACGCATGCGCGGGGTAAACTCTACGACAGCTTTTATGGCTAGGTTGACACCTTCTTACCTCGGGATGCTGGCGGCGCATGCGGGTTTTGCGCTGACGATTGTCGGTGCTGTATTCGTTACCCAGTTCAGTGCGGAGCGGGACCTCAGGATGGAGGTTGGCGATGTGGTGGAGTTGAATGGCTACACATTCAAACTCACCAAGCTTACCGTTGTTGAGGGGCCAAATTACGCTGCGGATCGGGGTGTTTTTGCAGTCACATACAACGGTGAGTCGTTATCTGATCTCATGCCTGAGAAACGGCGTTATGTTGCAAGCGGACAAATCATGACAGAGGCCGCAATAGATGCAGGTACGATGCGGGACCTCTACATTGCATTGGGCGAGCCTCTTGGCGACGGCGCCTGGTCTGTACGTATTCAGCACAAACCACTGATTCGCTGGATTTGGTTTGGCGCGTTGATGATAGGTTTGGGTGGTTTGACAACCGCGCTCGATCGACGATACCGAAGAGTATCCGCTGGGCGAGCTGTGAGGGGAGACGAGGCGCTTGCTACTTAAACGGTTTCTCCCGCTGGGTGCTTTCCTTGTCCTAGTGCTTCTATTGGTGCGCGGGCTTTCTCTAGATCCGACAGAGTTGCCGTCTGCCAGGCTTGGTAAAAGCATTCCATCGTTTAACTTGCCCGTTCTTGATGCCCCCGATATGCGAAGTTCGGAGGACTGGCGTGGTAAGCCTGCATTGATAAATGTCTGGGCTACCTGGTGTTTTTCCTGTCGCGTTGAGCATCCTTATTTGCTGCAACTGGCCGAGCAGGGCGTCACTATTTACGGGCTAAATTACAAAGACGAGCCCCTAAAGGCGTCACAGTGGTTGGTTGATCTCGGAAATCCCTACGCGGAAACTGTGGTTGATCAAAGCGGTGACTTTGGTCTCGATCTGGGTGTTTATGGTGCCCCGGAGACTTACGTTATCGACGCGAAGGGCATCATTCGACACCGACACGTCGGTGTTGTCGATGAGCAGGTTTGGCTCGAACAACTTCAACCCTTTTTTGAGGCAGATTGATGGCGCGTTGGGTTTTATTAGCTCTATTGGTTCCGTTTATGGCGCTGCACGCCAATGCCGTGATTGAAACGTACGAATTCAGCACACCAACGCTTGAGGCCCGCTACAAGGCGCTCAGCCAAGAGCTGCGATGCCCAAAATGTCAGAATCAGAACATCGCTGACTCGAACGCACCGATTTCGCGAGATTTGAGAGCCATCGTTCATGAGCAACTCGAAGCGGGTGCCACCGATGAGGAGATTATTCTCTATTTGGTGGATCGCTACGGTGAATTTGTTCGGTATCGACCGGGTGTTGACACCAACACCTTCTGGCTGTGGTCGGCACCACTGATTCTATTTGTCATGGCGCTTGCCGTCGTATGGATTCAGATTCGTGGCGACCGCAAAGAGACGACAGTTGAGTCCAATGAAGTACGTGCGCGGCAACTTCGTGAAAAATACGGTGAAGCCCCAAAATGACTGAGCTTTGGCCCATAGTTACTGCACTGTGCGCGCTCGCTGCTGTGTTCGTTGTCGGCTTGCCGGTGATATGGCGTCGAAAGCTCGAGGGTGAAACGGTTGATGATTGGTTGGCGGTGCGCCGAACAGAGACTAGCGACGAGGCACTGCTCTCCGACGCTCAGCTGCGTGTTTGGGATGACAAAGAGACGGAAGGCGTTTCTTTAACAAAGCATGAGCTTGCTACCGCGACGTCGACCAGACCTGGATATCAGATTGCACTAGCGGGAATTATTATTCTAGCGACCATACTGCTCTATGATCGTTTAGGTTCGTATGAGGATGTACAGATTACACGCGCAATCGCATCGCTCGATGAAGCAACACCGGCCGATGTGACCGCGCTGATAGCCAGAATCGAGGCGCGATCCGCTGAGCGGCCCGGGAACCTGGATTATCAGTCTCTACTCGGTGAGTACTATGTTGCGACGGGAAACGCGGCCGGTGCGCTTGAACGGTTTGAGGCGATATTGGAGGAGGCACCCAACGCTCCCGATGTACTGGGGCGGGCGGCGCAAGCGGAGTTTGTGGCAGAAGGTCAGGTGTTGACGGAGCGTGCTCGGAGACGCGCTGAGCAAGCGCTGGCAGGTGACCCTCGGCAAAAGTCGGCATTAGCGACTCTGGCTATGGGTTCGTTCGGTGCAGAGCGTTACCAAGAGGCCATTGGTTATATGCGTGTTCTGAGAGACCTTGAGGTGCCAGGTTCTGAGGGGCAGCAGTTGATGATTAGCGCTATCTCAGAAGCCGAGTCACGTTTGTCAGCAATGGATCCGGACGCGGCCACCTCAGACACAAGTGTACCCTTGGCCATTCAGGCGGAAGTCATGGTCACCGTTTCCTTGCCTGAGGGCGTCGAGGGAGGATCCCTCACCGGCCAGACTGTTTTCGTGATCGCAAGACCCGCAGGCAGTGCTGCACGTATGCCGACAGCAGTGACACGTATTCCGGCAAGCGGCTGGCCGTTAACGGTCAGTCTGTCAGATGAAAACAGTATGGCCGGTCAACAGCTCTCTGCGCTTTCCGAGGTGGATCTTGAAGTTCAGGTCTCACCGAGTGGCCAGCCAGGCGTTAATAACGCAAGCTATATCGGTGAGCTGCGGGGTGTTCCAGTAGACAGTAATAACGTGGCTGAGGTCACAATTCGCCCAATCGCCAAATAAGATCGCCTCTGCATATAGTGTTAGCTTCGCTTTGTGGGTACACTACATCTAGTGTTTTAATAATAAAGCGGTGGCGCTAGTTCGCGCCGGGATTCTAGGGTAAATGCGCTTAAAGTCGATCTCTCTCGCAGGCTTTAAATCATTCGTTGATCCGACACGGGTAACGCTGCCGAGCAATATGTGTGCGGTGGTAGGTCCCAACGGTTGTGGAAAGTCGAACATTATTGATGCCGTTCGTTGGGTAATGGGCGAAAGCTCCGCAAAGACGTTGCGTGGCGAGTCTATGACCGACGTCATTTTCAACGGTACGACGCATCGGCAGCCCGTGGGTCAGGCATCAATCGAGCTCTTATTTGATAACTCGACGGGTAAGGTGGGGGGTGAATACGCGGCTTACAATGAGATCTCAGTGCGCCGGGTGGTCAGCCGCGAAGGAACGTCTGATTATTTCCTCAACGGTAACAAGTGTCGTCGCCGCGACATTACCGATCTCTTTCTCGGTACCGGCCTAGGGCCTCGAAGCTATGCCATCATCGAGCAGGGCATGATCTCGCGCTTGATTGAGTCACGACCTGAGGATCTGCGGGTTTATATCGAGGAAGCAGCAGGTATCTCTAAGTATAAAGAGCGCCGTCGCGAGACCGAGAATCGCATGCAGCGCACGCTGGATAATCTTGATCGCTTGACCGACCTGCGCGAAGAGTTAGAGCGCAACTTGTCGCACCTAAAACGTCAGGCGCAGGCGGCCGAACGTTACGGCGAATACAAGGAGCAAGAACGCGAGTTAAAAGCCCAGCTACTTGTCTTACAACGGCGAGTCCAGAATAACGTGGCGACGAGGGCTCAACGCGAGATCGATGACTTCTCAACGGAGCGAGAGCGATATCAGGCGCAGGTCTCTTCGTCGATTTCCGAAATCGAATCGTTACGCCAGCAAATTACCGACGCTAATGCATCGACCAGTGATCTGCAGGGTAGTTTTTATGCCCTTGGCAGCGAGGTGAGTCGCATTGAGCAGACGATCAAGTTTGCTAAACAACGCCGCGACTCGCTAGCGAGAGACCTTGAGCAGACACTGGAAGGAAAGCAACGGGAACTCGGGCTGGTTGACTCTGATAGCCAGCGGTTGACCGAGCTTGCAGAAGCGCTTGCATCGATTGAGCCTACTCTTGCGCGCGAGCGCGAGGAAGTGGTGCGGGTTGACGGCGCGCTTGCGGAAGCTGAGAAGGCCGCGCAAACCGCTGATGGCAATTGGGAAAACTTTACTCAGCAAGCCGCACTCCCCAAACAACAAGTCGAAGTTCAGCAGGGACGTAAGGCTAATGCTGAGCGAAACCTTGCGACTTTGAACCAACGGCTAGATCGCATTAAGCAAGAGCTCGAGTCGCTTCAAAGTCATGAGGAATCCGTATCACTCGATACGATTGTCGAGTCTTTAGCAGAAGCAGAGGCGGCGTCGATGCTTCAGCGTGATTCGCTGGAGGAGTCTCGGCAAGCGCTGTCTAATTCTCGCGACCAGCTGGGCCAAAAGCGTGAAGAACAGGACGAACTTCGACGACAATCACAAGTTTTGGCAGGCCAGAAGGCGTCGTTGGAAGCGCTGCAGGCAGATGCGAAGGATGAGCAAGCTCAGACTGTGGTTAACGACTGGTTACGGGATGTGTTGTCAACTGAAGGCGTCGCACTGCTTGATTTGGTGTCAGTGAAAAGTGGCTACGAAGCGGCAGCTGATCTTGTTTTAGGCGCTTGGGTGTCCTCGACGGGAGCAGACTTACAACAGTTTAAAACCGACCCGTCGGAGCCACCCGCTGGTGTATCACTCGTTGATAGCGCGATGTCGGTCGGTAGTGCTGATTCGGGGATGCTGGCGCATTACATTAAGGGACCGGTGGGTATTACTGATGCGCTCGCTGGCGTACGTGTTGTTGAGACGTGGCAGCAGGCCATGTCGGCACGAGCGAAGCTCACTGAAGGGCAATCTGTGGTGTCGCAGGATGGCTTATGGGTGGGCAGGTCTTGGATGCGATCAAGGACGCAAAGCGACGCTGAGCAGGGGATGATTGCACGGCAGAGCCGTCTTGCGGAAATCAGTGCAGCGTTAGACAAAGTGTCAAGTGAGTTAAATGAGGTCGACGAAACTTTGACCTCGCTACGCCAGCAGCGTGCTGACTTGGAACAAGCGATTGATGGTCAGCAGGAGGTGTTGCAAGCCACACAACAGAGGATAGTTCAGCTCGAATCACAAAAGCGGTCGCTTATTGCTGAGCAAGAACAACGGCTGGCCCGAGAGTCACAGCTCAAACAGGATTTGTCGGACACCCAGGTACGCGTTTCGGAAGAGCAGGCAGTGATTGAGGAAGCGACTCAGATGTTGGGTCGGGCTCGTTCGCAGGTGGCATCAGATGAGACATCGCGCGAGGAGCTTGAGGAACAGAGACATGCTGCACGCGATAGGGTTAGGCAATGTCGTCAAGCGAAACAACAGGCGGACGTTGCTCTTAATCGAAGCGAGGTTCGCCATCGAGAGCTACTTACTCAGCGCGAGGCATTAGCGCAGTCCATCGAGCGGGCTCGTCAGCAGCTGGAAAGCTACGAACAGCGCGAGGCTTCGATTCGAAGTGAAATGCCTACCGAGGAGAACCCTGATCGTGAAGCACAACGTGAGTTGAGTGAGTTGCTCGAAAAGCGGCTTGGGGTTGAGGCTCACTTGACACAAGCCCGGCAGGGTTTATCCGATCTTGAGAGTGTTCTGCGTGAGCGCGAGCAAACGCGAATGCAGGCCGAGCAGGCTGTCGCCGGCGTTCAGACACGGAGCGAGGGGGCTCGTCTTAAGTTAGCAGAAACTGCCGTACGCCTAGAACAGATCGATGCAGCTTTGCAGGAGCTCGAGACAACGGTGGAGCACGTTGAGGCATCCTTGCCTGAGGACGCCGACGAGAGCGAGTGGCAAATTCGCGTTGAACGCATAGGCGCTAAGATCCATCGTCTTGGTCCAATCAACTTAGCGGCGATAGACGAGACGAGTAGGGCAGAAGAGCGTAAGCAGTACCTTGACGCGCAGGATGACGATCTACGGACGGCTTTGGAAACCCTGCAGAACGCCATCAAGAAAATCGACAAAGAGACACGAAGTCGCTTTAAAGACACGTTTGATACCGTGAATGCTGGATTTAGTGAGTTGTTCCCTAAGGTGTTTGGTGGTGGTACTGCGTGCTTGGAAATGACCGGTGATGATCTTCTCGATACGGGGGTTGCGATCATGGCCCGGCCTCCCGGCAAAAAGAACAGCACCATTCACCTTCTGTCAGGCGGCGAGAAGGCCATGACCGCAATTGCGCTCGTGTTCTCTATCTTCCAGCTGAATCCCGCGCCCTTCTGTATGTTGGACGAGGTTGACGCGCCACTTGATGATGCAAACGTTGGGCGCTATGCACGCTTGGTGTCTGAGATGTCGAAGAAGGTCCAGTTCGTGTTCATCACGCATAATAAAATCACCATGGAGGCTGCGGAGCAGTTGATGGGCGTGACTATGCATGAGCCTGGAGTCTCTCGACTAGTAACCGTTGATATTGAGGAAGCTGCGAGATTAGCAGCGAGCTAGGGGACTAATAGCGATGTCTGGGCTTCTCTCTACCCTTACTACTGAAACTATACTGGCGCTAATTCTTGTTCTCGTCTTGTGCGTGGCGTTCGTGATTAGTGCTCGACGGCGCCGTCGTGAGGGCTACAAAATGAATGCGCGGGTGGTTCGTGATGACACACCAGTACCCGACCCGCACGATCGAACATCCCGAGAGTTACCTAACGGTGGTGCCCGTCCGGTTAATGCGAGGCAAGAGCCAACGTTTGGCAGCCTTGATGAATCGGGGGATGATGACGTCGCAGGTGCCTTCGATGACGATTCAGTGTTTGCGGCCAGTCGCGTTTTTGCCAGTCGCGTTTTTGAAGGTGCCGATCTAGACCAAGCTCAGGGCGAGCCTGAACCCCTCGAGGAAAAACCGGGAACCGTAGACTGGCTCGATGAGATCGAAGCTGTCCCGGTCGGCGGGCAGACCGCTCGATTGCCAAGGCACGAGGACGCCCAGGTATATTCACTGAATGTTGTGGCAAGAGATGAACACGGTTTTTCCGGGGATGATGTACTGCGAACCTTGCTAGGATGTGGTTTACGTTTTGGCGATATGGACTTCTTCCACCTCACCGAAATTGCAGAGGGGACCCCGACAATCCAGTTCAGCGTCGCCAATATGATGCAGCCAGGCGTTTTTGACCTGGAGGAAATGGACACCTTATCCACCAAAGGGCTGATGTTTTTCCTCACGTTACCGGGTCCGCAGGACATGACGCGGGCTTTCGATCTTATGCTTCAAACAGCACAGACGGTTGCGGAGAGTTTGGCGGGGGATGTGTTCGACGAGACGCGGAGCGTTCTCACCAAGCAAAGCGTCGAGCGTGTTCGCCAATCGATAAGAGAGTTTGAAGCTAAGTCTAAAATCGAGCCTCGGTGATGAGCGCCGTTGCGAATGAGATTAAGGCACTTGTAGACAAGCTGGATGCTTGGTCGCTTGCGTATCACCGCGACGATAACCCGATCGCAAGTGATGCAGAGTATGACCGTGAACTCCGGCGTCTACGCGAATTGGAAGAGGCAAATCCTGACCTTTTGTTGCCAACATCGCCCACGCAACGTGTGGGTGACACGCCCCTAAGCGAATTTCAAAGTATTGCCCATAAGCTTCCGATGCTCAGTCTCGATAACGCGTTTAGTGGCGAAGATTTGCAAGCGTTTGAGGAGCGTAACGCCGCCAAGCTCGGGGTTGAAGCGTTGTGTTTTTGTTGTGAGCCCAAGCTGGATGGTGTGGCGCTAAGTTTGGTGTACGAAAACGGTGCGTTGAAGCATGCTGCGAGTCGCGGAGACGGTAATGTGGGTGAGGACATCACCCATAATGCGCGAACCATTGCCACGGTCCCCTTGCGCTTGCCTGTCGATAACCCACCTCCAGTCCTAGAGGTCCGGGGTGAGGTGGTTATCCCTCGAACAGAGTTCGCTCAGATGAATGAGCGGCTGATTGCGCGCGGGGAGTCGGTGTTTCAGAACCCGCGAAATGCGGCTGCCGGAAGCCTTAGGCAACTCGACCCAAGGATCACCGCAACGCGGCCACTCGTCTTCATGGCTTATTCGGTGGGATACTCGGAACAAGCGCAGCTGCCCGCGTCGCACAGAGCGACGCTTAGTTATCTGAATGAACTGGGTTTTAAGACCTCCGAGCTGATCGAACGTGTCAATGGTTGGGAAGCGGCGGAAGATTACGTAGCGCAGATTCTCGAGCAGCGAGATAACATCGGGGTCGACATCGATGGTGTGGTAATCAAAGTTGACAGCTACGAACAACAGCAGCGGCTTGGATTTGTTGCTCGCGCACCGCGCTGGGCTATCGCCCGCAAGTTCCCAGCACAAGAGGAAGTCACGCGGCTAGTCGGAGTCGATTTTCAGGTCGGACGCACAGGGGCCGTCACCCCGGTTGCTAGATTGGAGCCGGTTTTCGTCGGGGGCGTCACAGTGAGCAATGCGACGCTACACAACGCGGATGAGATCGCGCGACTCGACGTGCGGGTTGGTGACGAAGTTATCGTGCGGCGAGCGGGTGATGTTATACCTCAGATTGTGCGTGCGCTGGATGACAGGCGCACAGCGTCGCTAGACAAAATTGTTTTTCCAACAAATTGTCCAGATTGTGATTCAGCGTTGACGCGCGATCTCGAGGAGGCAGCGGTTAGGTGTGAGAATACCTCAGGATGCCCCGCTCAGCAGAAAGCGGCGCTAGAGCACTTTGTATCGCGTAAGG
>CAJXZI010000010.1 GCA_913063005.1 uncultured Halieaceae bacterium
GCTTGTATCGCATGTTCGATCTGGCGTAACTGTCGATAGCCCGCATGCAGTTGCTCGGCGACCTTGGGGGATAGACATTCCTCGACCGCCAATACTTCCACAGAGTCCTTGAACCCTATTGTCTGAATGCTGGGAATGCGTCCACCTCGCACGAGCTGATGCGATTGGACTACAAACTCCGCTTCGCGAATCCCACCCGGTCCTCGTTTCACGTCGTTAACCAGACCCTTTCTAACCCTTTCGGCATCGATGAGCGCCTTCATACTGCGCAGACCATCGATGACACCAAAATCCGTATAGCGCCGATAGACAAATTGTTTTGCCAACTGTTGAAATGGACGCATTTGATCTGTCACGCCAGTAATACACCGCGCCTTCAATAAGGCGTATCGCTCCCAATCGCGGCCGTGCTGCTGATAATAATTCTCAAGGGAGGGGTAGCTTGCTACCAGTGCACCGCTGTCACCAAAGGGCCTCAGCCGAGTATCAACTCTAAAAACACGGCCATCGACCGTCACTGAATCGATCAGACGAATTACCGTCTGTGCAACACGGGTAAAGTACTCTTGATTGCTCGTACTCGAACGTCCGCCTTGCGTGTTACCGGGCTCATCATAGATAAACATGATGTCGATATCCGAAGAAAGGTTGAGCTCGCGCCCCCCGAGCTTACCCATCCCGACGACAATCAGCTTTTGAATAGCCCCCGTATCGTCACCGATGGCCTCGCCGTAGCGCGCACTGACCATTTTTTCCGCATAGCCCACTGCGCATTGAACGACAAAATCTGCAAGCTTGGTCATGGCGTCCAAGGTTTCATTCAGGCCATCTTTGCTAGTGAAGCTTCGCCAGACAATGTGCAACATGGCGCGCTGTCTCAACACGCGAAGACTCTTAAGAACCCCTGTCTCATCCTGTGAATAAAGGCTTTCAGGGGGCATGCTCGCCAGCAAGGCATCGATGGTGGGCTGACTTAAATCCGCGGCATCTTCCAACCAGTCGATCTGACGTTCTGCGAGCGTGCGAAAAAACTCGCTGCCAGCCAACATACGACTAGCAGCACTTTCGTTAGTGGTGTCTGCATTTGTCGTGACCGTATGTGTGTTATCTGAGGGATGTGTGTTGTTTGGGGGCGCGCCAGCGATGCTTGCATCAAGATGTGCAATCAAACGCTGGTAACGCTCAATGCCAAGTCGATTGGCCAATAAACTTAGCTGATCATGCTGCATCATGGATGTCTCTGTTGGTCTCTTAAGTCCATTGCGCTCACAGACCTCTCCTTGCTTCACCGGAGAACGTGGGATGCTTCAAGATTCTGGCATCAGAATACAAAGGGTATGAACACGAACTCAGTCAGAATATACTCTGCCCGCGGACGCCGTGCAGTGGTGAATTGACTGCAATAGTCCTGCAACAATCGCCCAATAACCTATAAGAGACTAACCCGGTAGGAAGACAACATGGAAATGCTCGCAGCGAACAGCGGGGTCATATTGTTTCTGGTGCTGGGGTTCGGCATCTTTATGGCATGGGGCATCGGCGCCAATGACGTTGCCAACGCGATGGGCACCTCGGTCGGCTCGGGCGCGCTTACACTTAAGCAAGCGATTATTATCGCTGCTGTCTTTGAGTTCTTAGGCGCCTTCCTCGCTGGCGGCGAAGTCACTAGCACCATCCGAAAAGGCATTATTGACCCGGCTTTATTTGAGGCAATCCCCGATAAATTTGTACTGGGGATGCTCTCGGCTCTACTCGCAGCAGCGACCTGGTTACTCGTCGCGAGCAAACGCGGTTGGCCCGTTTCAACAACACACTCGATTGTCGGGGCCATTGTGGGCTTCTCGGCTGTCGTTGTCTCAGTCGACGCCGTTAACTGGAGTAAGGTTGGCGAGATTTCAGCGAGCTGGGTGGTATCTCCACTGCTTGCCGGCAGCATAGCCTGGTGTCTCTACAAGACCGTTGAAGTCCTTGTGCTGAATACCAGCGACACTCGCGCCAGTGCTGCGAGGTGGGTGCCGGTGTACATGTGGATGGTCGGCTTCATGATCTCGATGGTCACGATGCTAAAAGGTCTCAAACATGTGGGTATCGATATAGATCTCGGTACAGGATCAGCGTTTACAGATTCGGCGCTGCTCGCGGCATTGATTGGATTAGTCGTCGCAGCCGCCGGTGGTCTTTTTGTAAGGCGGCAACTGGCGAACAACGCAAATCTGGGGATTGAGGGCATATTCGGGATCTTGATGATTTTCACTGCCTGCGGGATGGCCTTTGCGCACGGGTCCAATGACGTGGCCAATGCAATCGGCCCGGTCGCCGCTGTCGTACAAACGGTCCAAGACGGCGGGGCTATTGCCGCGAAGTCAGGCATGCCTTGGTGGGTACTTTTAATTGGCGGTGCGGGTATTGTTCTCGGTCTAGCTACCTACGGCTGGCGCGTTATTGGAACAATTGGTTCAAAAATTACTGAGCTCACTCCGAGCCGCGGCTTCGCTGCAGAACTCGGTGCGGCGGGCACTGTTGTCATCGCCTCAGGAACAGGCTTACCTATTTCAACCACACATACCCTAGTTGGCGCGGTGCTGGGTGTAGGTCTCGCGCGCGGCACAGCGGTTGTCGACTTTGACGTCGTCAAACAAATCGTTGGGTCGTGGCTTGTTACACTGCCGATTGCGGCCGTACTCTCTATCGGCTTCTATTACCTGCTTGATATGCTGCTCGCGTAACAGGGGTAACCAAGCACCAGAATGAGCAGCGCAGACACCATCGATTGGTTCCGAAATACCGCTCCGTATATCAATACGCATCGTGGTACCACAGTCGTCGTGGGTCTGAGAGCCGGTGCCGTCTCTCAGGATAACTTCATCAATGTTGTGCACGACCTTGCGCTAATGCAGTCGCTTGGCATGCGCTTGGTAGTGATCCATGAGCACGCTTACCTGAATAGTGCGCCGCTTCCACAAGAGGCGATGGGTCCGATGCTCGCCGAGATTGCATCTGAACGCAGCCAAATCGAGCGCATGTTCTCAATGGGCTTGCCGAACTCGCCGCTTCACAATGCAAAACTTCGCGTTATCAGCGGTAACTTTGTAACTGCTCGCCCTGCAGGTGTACTAAAAGGCGTGGACCACGGCGCCTTGGGTGTCGTTCGACATGTTGATGTAGCGGGTATGAGTCACGCCCTCGATGGTGCTGCCATTTGCTTATTGTCTGCCGTTGCGCATTCGCCAGCGGGAGATGTATTTGCGGTCAACGCCCTAGAGCTGATGCAGGTTGTTGCCCGTAGCCTCGCCGCTGAAAAGTTGATTGTGATGTCTGAGCACGAAGGCGTCATGACAGAAGACGGCTCACTGATAAGGCAACTCACGGTGGATGCAGCGCGCAACTACATGGCTCACGCAGCCGATGGTATGGACGACAACATAGCGCTCGCTTGTAAGGCCTGTGGTGACGGTGTGCCGCGGGTTCACCTCGTTAGCTATGCCTGCGACGGCGGATTAATTAAAGAACTGTACACGCACGACGGCGCTGGAACGCTTATCTCGTCTGATGAATACGAGCAGATGGTGGCCGCACAAGGTCATGATCTCGCGGGTATCCTTGAGCTGGTGAGGCCGCTTCAACAAGAAGGTGTTCTCGTTGAGCGTACAAATGAACAAGTTGCTGCAGACCTCCAGCATTTCACAGTAATCACAAAGGATAGCCGTGTCATTGCGTGTGCGGCGTTGTACCCAAACACAGCAGACGCTATTGGCGAAATTGCTTGCGTGGCAACCCACCCGGATTATCGGGACTCGGGGCACGGCGAGCGCCTTATTGAGAAACTTGTCGAAACCGCGCGGGAGCTGCACCTAAAACAGGTCTACGTGCGTACCACACAGACCGGACATTGGTTCCGGGAGTTGGGCTTTCAGCCCGTCGAGCAAACTGCGCTACCGTCTGCTGAGCAGGCAAAATCGTCTCGAGACAGAAATTCAAATACGCTGATACGCGCAATCTAACAGCGCTGTTCGCGACCACAGGAGAAACACCATGCCCGAGTATCGTTCCAGAACCTCCACCGCCGGCCGCAATATGGCGGGAGCGCGAGCACTTTGGCGTGCAACCGGCATGAAAGACGGTGATTTCGAAAAGCCGATCATTGCCGTTGTTAACTCATTCACTCAGTTTGTACCAGGCCACGTTCACTTGAAGGATCTTGGCCAGTTGGTCGCACGAGAAATCGAGAATGCAGGTGGTGTTGCCAAAGAGTTCAACACTATTGCTGTTGATGATGGCATCGCCATGGGACACGACGGCATGCTCTACAGCCTGCCCTCGCGCGACATCATCGCTGATTCGGTTGAATACATGGTTAACGCGCATTGCGCAGACGCCATGGTCTGTATTTCTAATTGCGACAAGATTACGCCCGGAATGTTGAATGCGGCGATGCGCCTCAATATTCCCGTGGTATTCGTGTCTGGCGGACCCATGGAGGCGGGTAAAACGGCTTTATCGGAGCACAAACTTGACCTTGTGGATGCCATGGTAATCGCGGCTGATAGCAGTGCTGATGATGCGAAAGTTGAAGCCTATGAGCGCTCTGCATGCCCAACCTGCGGTTCGTGCTCGGGGATGTTCACGGCTAACTCCATGAACTGTCTGACCGAGGCACTGGGGCTAAGTTTGCCCGGCAACGGTTCTTTGCTCGCGACACATGCTGACCGCAAGGCGTTGTTTCTCGAGGCTGGCAGACTGGTGGTAGAGCTCACTCGCCGCTACTACCTGGAGGATGATGACTCTGTACTTCCTCGCAATATTGCTAATCGTGCCGCTTTTGAGAATGCGATGAGCCTCGATATTGCAATGGGCGGGTCAACCAATACCATCCTGCACCTGCTGGCCGCGGCGCAAGAAGCCGAACTCGATTTCACCATGGCCGATATCGATGCCCTCTCTCGGAACGTGCCGCAGCTCTGCAAAGTGGCACCCAGTACGCCGCTTTATCACATGGAAGATGTGCACCGTGCGGGGGGCGTTCTCGCCATTTTAGGGGAGCTTGCGCGCTCAGGCAGACTCAATAGTGATTGTAATACGGTCCACAGCGGCACCATCGGTGAAGCCATTGCCAATTGGGATATCACCACCACAAATAATGCTGTGGCGCTGGAGCGCTTTAAGGCAGGGCCTGCTGGCATTCCCACGCAAGAGGCCTTCAGCCAAGCAACGCGTTGGCCTGCGCTCGACCTAGATCGCGAGGGTGGCTGTATCCGCTCAGCAGAGCACGCGTACTCTGAGGAAGGTGGCTTAGCAGTGCTGTTCGGAAATATCGCCGAGGACGGCTGTGTCGTTAAAACAGCGGGGGTTGAAGACGAGCTTCTTGTATTCGAGGGAAGAGCGCACGTCTGCGAAAGCCAAGAAGACGCCGTGGCGGATATTCTCGAGGATCGCGTGCAAGCGGGTGATGTTGTCATTGTCCGATACGAGGGCCCGCGTGGTGGTCCCGGTATGCAGGAAATGCTCTATCCCACAAGCTATATTAAATCCAAGGGATTGGGTAAAGCCTGTGCGCTGATCACTGATGGGCGCTTCTCGGGAGGCACGTCAGGGTTGTCTATTGGGCACGTTTCACCGGAGGCGGCCGCTGGAGGTGCGATCGCCTTGGTGCAAAACGGTGATCGCATCCTGATTGATATTCCAAACCGCGCCATCAACGTGCAACTTGATCAAGCGGAAATCGCCGCACGACGCGATGCGCAAGCGGAGACAGGGTTCAAGCCCGCCAAAGACCGACCTCGAAAGGTTAGCCCAGCACTCAAGTTCTACGCTAAAACTGTGACAAGTGCTGACCGAGGTGCTGTGAGAGACCTATCCCTGTTGGACGACTAAGCGCTCAGCATCAGAGGCTGCCGTTAACGCGTCGATATCATCGATAAGCCCCTCTAGGAACCTTCGCATTCGGCGGTCCTGCCGTTCGGTTCGCGAATTGATAATATCGACGAGAAGCGCAAGGATGACATCCCCGTTGTGCTCAATTCCCGCGACATACTCGGGAACACGTGCCTCCGATCGTGTTTCTGCAAGCCTGCGAATTTCCAACTGCCAACCCGGGGATTTCGCCTCGAGTATGGCTCTAAGGGCACTTCCCCAGCGAGCGCGATCGTCGTGCCAAAGACCATCAAGGCGCGTGAGATCCTTACTACGCTCCTTTATCTCCGCGCTTTGCTCCCGATTAAGTCGCCCGAGTAAGCGTTTAACCAGATCCTTCATTGTTTTGGCTGAGTCAGCGTAATAGGTCTTCTCGTCACGAACGAGTCGCTCCTCTGCGTACTCCGCCTGGTTGCGCTCAAGCTCTGCTAAAAAGTCCTGTATCTGCTCATCCGACAGGGTCTCTGCGGTTTCGAGAAGCAACTCAATAAATTGCGCTTGAAAGCGATCGGCTGCGACGTCAATTTCCTCTGAAATGACAACAGCCTCCTCTAGCGTGACACCGTCCTCAAGTGTCCCTAAGGCACTAACGATAAACTCCCTATAGCGCGGTAACTCTTCACTGCGGTGCCACGCCAGGAACTCATCAAGCCGCTGATCAAACGCAGCTTGTTGCTCACGGTCGAGGGTGACGTAGTCGTCTGCGGCCCAACGAATAAAAGTATCGGCGCGGTTGTAGAGCAGGCGGTTAGCCGAACAGCTCCCTAATGTCGTGACTAGAAGGAGTATCAGAAATAGCCGCATTGTCTTCATGTCTTAATCCGTCCTCTATGACGCCATCCATGCGGCATCACCGCCTTTATCTTTAGCGATGTACAGTGCCTCATCAGCGAGGTCCAGCCAATCTTCAGGGGAGGATGAGTCCTCAACCGTACAGACGCCGAGCGAGATAGAGAAATCAGGTAACTTGCTGGGCTTGGTCCCCCTGATCAAAACGCGAATCTCATTGGCCACAGCGAGCGCGCCATCGGCTTTTGCATCCATAAGTATCAGCGCAAACTCATCGCGACCAATGCGGTATACGCGGCTATGCCTCAACGAGGATCCGCAGCCGCTCAGCTTCGCTCTCGATTGATCTTTACTCGCGTTCGATAACAGGTCTCGCATCGAGCTGATCCCCAAATCCTAAGCGGTGATGACTACCAAGTAGCACCCTATAAGGGTTTAGCGATTATGAAAATCAAACTATGTCTATGTGACCGACAATCAATCGTCAGGCAGCTGTTGAGTACGCATTACTGTGCCGGCCCAAGCCCGACAAAATAGCACCCATCGTGGCGTGCACAATGTCCGTGCTTCGACCCACCCCGCACACACGTGTACCGTCGATCGCTAGCTGTACGTAGCAGATAGCCTCGGCGTCACCATCAGATCCCAGCGTATGCTCACTGTATTCAACAACGATGATTTTATGTCCTGTGTGCCTTGAGATGGCATCGGTAAATGCGCCAACCACGCCGGCGCCCTGACCAGAGAGCGTGGGAGAACCATCGAGACCTTCGATTTGAACTTTAAGCTGATCAACGCTGTCATCGCGCGAAAGCTGATACTTACCCACGGTGAGCGCAGGCTCATCCAGTTTGTAGGTGCTTAAAAACAGGCTGTAAATATCGTCAGACTGCACTTCAGACTCTGATTGCTCAGCGAGCGCCTGAACAGAAGCGCTGAAGTCAACCTGCAGCCAACGCGGTAAGTCGAGGCCATGATCGCGGTTCAAGACGTAGGCGACCCCCCCCTTTCCCGACTGACTATTTATGCGGATAACTTCCTGATAACTCCTGCCAATGTCAGCTGGATCAATGGGAAGGTAGGCCACCTCCCAAAGACTATCGCTCTCTCGGCGCGCCAAACACTTGTTGATTGCGTCTTGGTGGCTTCCCGAGAACGCGGTAAACACAAGTTCTCCAGCGTAGGGGTGTCGAGGATGAAGAGGCAATTGTGTGCACTCTTTACAGACTGCGATCATTTCATCCATCTGGGAAAAATCGAGTTCTGGATCAATCCCCTGGCTGTACATATTCATCGCCATAGTGACGATATCCATATTTCCTGTCCGCTCACCGTTGCCAAGAAGCGTGCCTTCCACACGGTCTGCACCTGCAAGCAAACCCAGTTCCCCGGCCGCAACAGCACCACCGCGATCGTTGTGGGTGTGCAGTGAAACTAGAAGCGATTCGCGTTGATTCACGTTATCGCAGAACCACTCAATTTGATCGGCGTAGACGTTGGGTGTACTGACTTCAACGGTCGCGGGCAAATTGATAATCATCTTGTTATCGGGCGTCGGCTTAATGACGTCGATGACTGCGTTGCACACATCGACCGCAAAATCCATCTCGGTGCCCGTAAAGCTCTCAGGACTGTACTCAAAGACCCATTCAGTTTCTGGGTACTTTGCTGCGGCAGATTTGACCAGCTCAGCACCGTTAACAGCAATTTCCGTAATACCGGCTCGATCGAGTCCAAACACGTAATCGCGTTGAACCGTTGAGGTGCTGTTATAGAAATGCAGAACGGCCCTGCGACAACCCTTAAGTGCTTCAAAGGTTCGAGTAATCAGCTCCTCTCTGGCTTGGGTAAGGACCTGCACGGTTACATCGCTCGGGATTCTGTCTTCTTCGATTAGCTTGCGCAGAAAATCAAAGTCATGAGATGACGCCGACGGAAAGCCCACCTCGATTTGCTTGAACCCGAGGTCCACAAGAAGCTCCCACAAGCGCAACTTCTTGTCAGAGGTCATTGGCTCGATCAGCGCTTGGTTCCCATCGCGCAGATCAACGCTGCACCACTCGGGTGCCTTTGTCAGAACCTGATCCGGCCAACGGCGATCGGCCTTTTTCAGCGGTTGATATATCGGGTACTTGCTGTAATCAAAAGCACCAAATCCTTTACTGTTCATAACACCTTACTCGCAAACTCTTCGCTCTCGGGCGCGAGTATACGCTGGCATCAAGAGCTAAAGGCGTTAAATCTGTATGCGAATCCGCGAATTAATAGGTAATAAAGTTTTTTAGCTGGTTTATATTGGTGAAAAACGCTAATTTTATAATTATGGACGATATAAATACATTAGACCGTATTGATTTAAAGCTCCTCTCGCAACTACAGCGAGATGCGAGCTTGAGTAACTTGGAGCTCGCTGAACGCGTAGGGCTTTCACCTACGCCCTGTGCGCGACGGGTAAAAAGACTATTCAGCGAGGGCTTCATAGAGCGACAAGTCGTTTTGCTGAATCCTGAAAAATTGGGTTATGACTTAACGGCACACGTCAGTATTTCTATGGATAGGCACACGCCTGATCGTTTTGAAAATTTCGAGGCGGAAATTGCGGTCTATGATGAAGTCGTCGATTGCTCAGTAGTAACGGGCCAAAGTGCCGACTACTTATTACGTGTTGTCGTTAAGGACATGAAACACTTCGAGGCCGTGTTGCTGGGTAAGCTTACGCGAATACCGGGTGTTACGGGTGTGCACTCGAGTTTCGTATTAAGAAAGGTGATAAGCCGAACAGAGATACCGCTCGGCTAGTTAGCACTATGTAAGCGCTTATTCGGCGGCGCTAGCGGCCTTGCTCATACGAGCCAACTCTTTGTCCGCAAGGAACGCAGCCACTTTAAGCATATTCGCCTGCCCCCCCGCTTGGCGCGTATCGATTCGATACTTCCCATTCACCATAAGCGATGGCGTGCCGTTGATGCGCGCACCCTCCGTGCGAGCGGCTGCTTGCCTCACCATGCTGTCAGTGCCAAACGAATTGAAGGCACGGTCAAATTTCTTTGCATCAACACCACTGTCTACGAAGACGGCGCGAACCGCTTCGGGCGTTGCAATGCGCTTACGCTGTCGGTGAATAGCATTAAACATTGCGCCGTGAACGGGGTCGAGCACGTCCAAAATTTGCGCAGCGTAATAGGCTTTCGCAAGGAGTTTCATGCCTGCGTTATTGTTCCAGATAACCGGAACACGCTGGACTACCACGCCCTCAGGTAAACGGGTCTCAAAAGACTCCAAAAGTGGTTCGAAGTTGAAGCAATGTCCACAGCCGTAGGAGAAAAACTCTGAAACAACAACTTTGTCACTGATACCCGTGTGGACGGTAGGTTCGATCAACTCGTAATGCACGCCTTCCTGATACTGCTCTTGCGCTGTTGTTGCGACTGAAAACAGCGCAACAACGATAAGTGAAACGGTACGTAGAAGGCGTAACATATTGATCTCCCCCGGGCTTGTTATTGGGCCTTATTGAAGACCTGAAACATAACTTGCGACGGCTTTGATCTCAAGATCACTCAAGCCAAAGGCAATGGTGCGCATGATTTTGCTGTCACCACCGTTGGTTCGACCGCTTTCATCTTCGTAGCCAAGTCGGAACATCTCTAGCTGCTGCTGTACGTAGTCAGCGTGCTGACCCGCAAGACCGGGATAGCCGCCAGGGGCATTACCTTTTCCTGAAGGGCTGTGACAACCAGAACAGGCAGCAACCTTTCGCTCAGCAACACCAGCAAGGTAGATCTTGCGCCCGAGCTTCACGAGATCTGGATCTGCAGTACCCGACGTTCGCTCATGCGAATCGTAGAACGCCGCGAGATCCGCGAGCTGCTGATCGGTCATGTTATCGACCTGACCCGCCATCAGCGCAACAGGGCGACGTCCATCACGGATATCTTTCATCTGCTTGAGAAGGTAGCGCTCACCAAGGCCTGCGAGCTTTGGAAACGTGGGTGCGAGGCTGTTACCGTCGGCACCGTGGCAGGCAGCACAGGAAGCAGACAAAGCTTCGCCCGCGGCCGCATCGCCCTTCAAGACACCGTCAGCTACTGCAGCGTTGGCACAGAAAACAAAAGCCAGTGCCGCGATCGCGCGATTAAAGATCATCCTTAACTCCTTGTTCCGCTCTTACTGCGGAGTAGACATATATGTAATGAGGGCTTTGTAGTCGTCATCGCTACAGCCATTGCAAAGACCGCCGGGAGGCATAACACCCAAACCGTTCTTCACTGAAGACACAAGCGCTTCCATACCTTTTGCCAAACGGGGCTCCCACTGCGCGGCGTCGCCTGTCTTAGGTGCGCCAGCAACGCCTACAGCGTGACAAGCACCGCAAGACGCCGCGTACTGTGGAGGCTGCTCTGCGGCCTGAACCGAAGTTGCAGCTCCTGCTGTGACGCCTGCAATCAATGCGAATTTTAAGATGTTTGCTTTCATGATTTCACCCTTTATACCGGCACAAAGACCGTTTAATCCTGTGATTTTGTGGCTGTACCCACGTCGTCTGGGTCGGCATTATAGTCACTGAGCCGAAAACACCAAACTTTACGTGGATTACTGTCATTAATACGCCCAATAAGTCTCAGAAGCTTAATTTTAAAAGCGCTGAATTTTTACAATCTGCGAGCGCATTGAGTAATGCGCCTGCGGACTTTGGCTGCGAAGTTGCCTTTGCCGGAAGAAGTAATGCCGGGAAGTCGAGTGCGATTAACGCGCTCACCGGCAACAGCAAACTGGCGAGAACGTCGCGCACTCCGGGAAGAACGCAGCTCATCAATTTCTTTAGCGTCGCGGATCAGGTTCGCTTAGTGGATTTGCCGGGTTACGGCTTTGCCAAAGTGCCACTTAAAGTAAAGGAAGAGTGGAACAAACAGCTCGAGCGCTACTTGCAATTGCGACAGAGCCTCAAGGGACTGATTCTGCTTATGGATATTCGCCACCCGCTCAAGGATTACGATCGACAAATGATCGAGTGGGCGGTCAAAAGCGAGATGCCAGTGCATATATTGCTCACCAAAAGCGATAAGTTGAAACGAGGCCCAGCAAAAAGCACCTTGCTCACCGTAAAAAAAGAACTCAAGAATCACGAGCGATGGATTTCGGTTCAGCTCTTTTCATCGCATAACCATGATGGAATGGACGAACTCCAGCGAACGCTCAACTGGTGGTTAACATTGCCCGATGAGGATTTAGCACCCATTGAAGGCGACCCCATCGAGGAAGAGCCAAGCGAATAGGCCAGCCCCCCACGCCTCCAATCACGACAGTCGTTGGCCGAAATCAGTAGCACGGTGAGAGGCTAGGTGAGACAGCGATTAGGCTGTACCTTTGGGGGGGCAAGTACGTGCGGATCAGTGTTTGAGCTTAGTGCGCCTCATCCCAGTTATCGCCCACACCCACTTCGGTGAGCAGTGGAACCTTTAGATCGATAACATTCGCCATGCGGGTTGTTACCTCGTTACACAAGTCAGCACAGGCATCCTCAGCGACCTCGAATACCAATTCATCGTGAACCTGCATGATCATCTTGGCATCAATGCCGGAATCGGTGAGCCAGCCATCCACCTCAATCATTGCCAGCTTGATGATGTCTGCTGCCGTACCTTGCATCGGCGCGTTGATCGCTGTTCGCTCTGCCGCCAGCTGACGCTGCTTGTTTCTCGCATTGATCTCGGGGAGATACAACCGCCGGCCTAGCAAGGTTTCAACGTAACCTTGCTCATGAGCGAGGGCGCGCGTCGCATCCATATAGTCTGCAACACCGGGATAACGCGCAAAATACCGATCGATGTATTCCTGAGCTTCACCTCGCGCAACACCGATTTGCTTGGCCAGCCCAAACGCCGACATACCATAGATCAAACCGAAGTTAATGGCCTTTGCCTTGCGCCGCTGATCACTACTTACTGCATCCAAAGTGACATCGAAAACTTCTGCCGCTGTCGCACTGTGGACGTCGAGCTCATTGGCAAAGGCGTGGAGTAAGCCCGCGTCGCTCGAGAGGTGCGCCATAATTCTCAATTCGATTTGCGAGTAATCCGCAGCAACAATCTTGCGCCCTTCTGGCGCGACAAAGGCCTGCCGAATTCGGCGGCCTTCTTCGGTCCTAACAGGAATGTTTTGCAAGTTAGGGTCGCTCGAAGATAAACGGCCTGTCGCTGTAACCGCCTGGTGGTATGACGTGTGAACACGACCGGTCTTCGGATCAACCATCTCGGGCAGCTTATCGGTGTACGTGGACTTGAGCTTAGCGAGCCCGCGGTGCTCGATCAGTACTGCAGGTAGTTCGTAATCATTTGCAAGCTCGACCAATACTTCTTCGGCCGTGGAAGGCGCTCCCTTAGGCGTTTTCTTAATAACGGGCAACTCAAGTTTCTCGAACAAGATCTCGCCAAGCTGCTTAGGTGAGGCCAAGTTAAAAGGCTGGCCCGCAAGGTCACAAGCCTTGGTCTCTAACTCGGCAAGTCGAGTCGCAATTTCACTGCTCTGTTGCCGTAAACGATCGACTGAGACATAGGCACCGTTGCGCTCAATCTTTGAAAGCACAGGCACTAACGGCAACTCGAGGCCCTCATATACCTCGCGCAGTTTTGGCTCAGCCTCGAGTTTAGGCTGGAGCGCTTCGTGCAATCGCAACGTCACATCCGCATCTTCGGCCGCGTACTCTGCCGCTTGTTCGATGGGTACATGGTCAAAAGTGATCTGCTTGGCGCCTTTACCTGCAACCTCTTCAAAAGAAATAACACGTTGGCCGAGATATTTGAGCGCGAGGCTTCCCATATCGTGACGACTACCCACCGCGTCCAGCACATAGGATTCGAGCATTGTGTCGTGCGCTATACCCCGAAGCGTAATGCCGTGGTTCGCCAAGACATTGGCGTCGTACTTAAGATGCTGTCCAACCTTCTTTACCGCATCCGACTCGAGGAGTGGACGCAGTTGCTCGAGCACAGCCTCACGGTTGAGCTGCCCTTCGAGCCCCGGATTAATGTGAGCGAGCGGCACGTATGCTGCTTCACCTGCCTCGACGGCAAAGGAGACACCTACAATCTCTGCCTGCATGTAATTGAGGCTTGTCGTTTCGGTATCAAAAGCGAACAGCGATGCGTCTTCGAGACGGCCTAGCCATTCATCGAACACACGCTGGTCAGTAATGGTTACCGCATTCAGCTCAGGCGCACTCGCTGTTGTGGCCTCGGGCGCTGCGTCTGCAAAGAGTCCAGGGCTCAAAAGTTCATCCAGCCAAGACTTAAACTCGAGATCGCGATAGAGCTCGATAAGACGCTCGTTGTCCGGCGACGTCGAGCGAAGATCCGCTTCCTCTAAATCCAGATCGCAGTCGGTCTTGATCGTCGCGAGCACATAAGAAAGCTCTGCCATTTCTTGGCTCGCAAGGAGCTTATCGCCCAGCGACTTTGCGCCACGAACCGGTAGCTCAGGAACACGATCTATCTGCGTGTAAATATCAGCGACACCGCCCAAATTTTGAAGTAACGCTAGCGCCGTCTTCTCGCCAACACCGGCTACGCCCGGGATGTTATCAACCGAGTCACCCATGAGCGCGAGTAAGTCGATAATCAACTCCGGAGGAACACCGAACTTTTCGATAACACCCTCACGATCGAGCACGGTTTGCGTCATGGTGTTTACGAGCGTGACATGATCGTTAACCAGCTGCGCCATGTCTTTATCGCCCGTAGAAATCAACACAGGTCGCTGCTGCTCTGCTGCCATAACAGACAGCGTTCCGATAACGTCGTCAGCCTCAACGCCAGAAACCGATATTAACGGGAGGCCCATGGCGCGAATAACATTGTGTATCGGCTCGATTTGCTCGCGCAGTTCTTCCGGCATGGGTGGCCGGTTCGCCTTGTACTCAGAGTAAATCTCGTTTCTGAACGTCGGGCCCTTGGCATCGAAAACAACTACCAGCTGGTCGGCTGGGTTATCAGCTTGAAGCCGCTTCAACATACCGATAACGCCTTTAGCCGCTCCGGTATTCATCCCTTTACTGTTTGTCAGAGGGGGCAGTGCGTGAAACGCCCTGAACAAATACGAAGAGCCATCGACCAAAATCAGGCGAGACACATCAGTCATATTGCTGGCTCCAGTAATATTGCGCCGAGCGCAGCGTCACTTTGACTTTGGCCAAGTCGAGTGGCGCTCGGAAGAATCCATGGAAATCACCCTTGGGGTTAATCAAGACAACGTTTGCGCTGTGATCAATTTGGTAATCGCCATCTTCCATAGTGACCTTACGAAAAGGGGCGTTAAACCGACGTGCAAAACTCAAAATATCGGGGAAATCACCGGTTACACCTAAAAACTCAGGATGAAAGTAGGGCACATACTGCGCCAATTGTTCGACGGTATCGCGCGCCGGATCAACGGATACCATTACCACCCGCGTGCTGTCAGCCTCAGTACCCACCAAATTTTCCTTCAGCTCAGCAAGAAAGGACATCGTGGTAGGGCAAACATCTGGGCAGTAAGTGAAACCAAAAAAGAGCAAGGTCCAATCGCCTTCAAGGCTCTCTGCAATAAAGGGCTCGCCATGATGGTTAGTTAGCTCGAACTCACCGGGGTCTCGCGGCGTGTCAAAAATGAACAGCCCGTTCGCGCGCATCTCAGACACCGTCATAATTCGGGGTTGTTGAATCCGATGGACAAACCCTGAGACGATGACTGCAATGCCTAAAAGAATCGCAGCAACCGTTAGACTGACACGCTGACGCTGGGTAAAGCTCACGCAGGTACTCCTAATATCCAGTGATCCGCCAACATGGCGACAAACAACAGCAGTAAATAGTTGATTGAGTACTTAAAGGTCTCCATTGGCGCCTTGGGATTTTTCTCACGGAGAATTTCAATCGACCAATAGAGGAAAATCACACCAAGCACCACAGCAGAGACCAAATAAATCCAACCGCTCAAGAGCGTCGCGTAAGGTAACAGCGTGATTAAAAACATCAGAATGGTGTAAAGCAGGATATGTAGCGCCGTGAACCGATTACCGTGGGTTACGGGCAACATTGGGATACCGACTGCTGCGTATTCCTCCTTCCGATGGATAGCCAGTGCCCAGAAATGCGGGGGGGTCCACGCGAAGATGATCAGCACCAAGAGAAGTCCGTGCGCGTGAACTTCACCTGTCACAGCAGTCCACCCCAGAAGCGGGGGTGCTGCACCCGCTAAACCACCAATCACAATATTTTGTGGCGTCGCTCGCTTCAGGAACATGGTGTAGATGAACGCGTATCCTACGAGGCTCGCAACAGTGAGAACAGCTGTTAATACATTAATGGTCCACGCCAACAATGCCGCCCCCAGCAGAGCGAGTAATGCGGCAAATATCAGCGCTTCTGTCTGACTTACGCGACCGGTTGCAACCGGTCGGTTGGTCGTTCGCGACATCTTTTGATCAATCCGCTCGTCAACGACATGGTTGATAGCGGCCGCTGCACCTGCACACAGGCCAATGCCCAAGTTACCCAAGATAAGCGGCTCCCAAGGCACAAAGCCTGGGACCGCCATACACATTCCAATCACCGCGGTGATTAGCATGAGCGCAACCACGCGGGGCTTGGTGAGTTCTAAAAAATCTGGCCATCGGGCCATCAACGTTGTACTCATGATCAACCCCCCGAGTTCTTAAGCAGAAACTTAAGATCTCCGATCACATCTTTGTAATTGACCTCGGTGGAATAGCGCATCATGACCCAACCAGAGGGATCAACCAGGTACCACGAATTGGGCATTAGCTGCCCATCCGGAACCACCGCCTGGCCTTCCCTACGCCACACCTTTAGATCGACATGCTCTCGCTCGAGCTGAGGCATTAGCGCCTGCATCGGGTTGCTGTCACTGTCGGCCGAACCTGGCTCGCCGCTTGACTGAATCGTCTCTATAGGTGTGTCAACAACCAAAAGCCGTTGTGTACGCTGATAGTCACGGCCAATGGCAATGCGAATTTGGCGAGTGAGGTAAAGCAGCTCGTTACAATCTGCATTGCAGGTGGGGCCATCGTTCACCAGCATTAACGTCCACTTCGGCTCGCCGGTGGCAAGACTTGCGAATGTGCCGTCCGCCGCCTCAAATTCAAGCGATCGAATATTCAGAGGCTCAGGTAGGAGTTCACCGCTGTTCGCCGTTCCTAGTGCGCCAATAATATCGATATCGCCGCGCTCGACGAAGTACCAAAGCCATGTCGAGGCCAGAATCATCGTCACGGGCAGGCCTGCAATCAGCAATAAAATCGCACGTCCGCCCGTTCGATTGTTTGTTTCGGTCACGCTGTATCCCCCAACACGGCTTATTCGCCGCTACTCAAAAACCGATGACGCAACCACGTAGCGAGGTTGCTGCTTCGAAAAATAAAGGCCAGTCCCAGAGCCGCCGCCATAGTAAACCATTGAACGGCGTAGCCCCGATGTTTTGCAGGCGTCTGATTCACGACGGCCCACTCTGCACGAAACGCCGTGGGGTCAGTCGGTGATACACGGACCTCAAAAGGAAAGACGGAGCTACCGAGGTGCTCACGCATCGACTCCTGCCAACGCGCGAGCGTCAACTGTTGAACGACCGCTGGCCGCTGCGTCGGAAAGGGGTTGTCGCCCAACAGAAAAACATCACCCGCTGCCTGATAGATCCGCCCATGAACCCGATACTCGCCTGTGGGTAATTGAGGCGACGGTATTGTCATTCGTGAACGATCACCCTCGATCCACCCTAAATTTAGCGGGGCGATCATTGTCCCCGCCGACGCCTCACCCACCGATACGAACGCCACGACTTCGTAACCGAACCGGCCGTCGCGCAAACGATTATCGAGGAGGACGTAGTTGTTCTCATCAAACGCCGCAGTGAATACAACCTGACGATCGGCAAGATCCTCAGATGGCAAACGCAGAGCGGATAGAAGCGACATTGGCGGCTCGAGCCGACGCTGTTCCAGCCGCGCTATCAACTCAGCTTTCTCATCACCGCGCTCGAGTTGCCAGAAGCCGAGACTCAGCAGCATCGGTAGCAACAAAATCGTGGCTAATGTTGTTCGCCAGTCAAGTTCAACGCGCAACTTCATTGTGGTTTGGTTACACTCCCCGCTCTTTGGCAGATACGCTTCACCCCGGAGTGGGGTGTACACCGCTGCACAGTGTAAGGATTTTGCATGCTTAAAGGACTGATTGTCTTACTCATGATCGCCTTAGTGGTCACCCTAGGGTTTGGCCTCTATTACTTGATGATCGATCGCGGTGACGTCAAAAAAACTCGGTTGGTCAACTCGCTTCGTGTTCGAGTCGGCATCGCTGGCACACTAATGGCGCTTATCGTCTACGGTGTTGCGACAGGGCAACTAGGCCACCAAAGCCCTTGGGACGCGCGTCCCGCTGTCCAATCAGCGGAGTAAAAAAAAGGCGGGATAAACCCGCCCCTTTGCAATCAAATCACTTTAGCTTCAGATGATGTAAACGAAGATAAAGAGGAATACCCAAACGACATCGACGAAGTGCCAGTACCAGCTCGATGCTGAGAAACCGAAGTGATCAGTCGGGGTCATGTGCTTGTTTCGAACCGAACGGATCAACTGAATGAGCAGCATGGTCATACCCATGGCGACGTGGAAGCCGTGGAAGCCAGTCAACATAAAGAAGGTTGAACCGTAAATACCTGAGTTAAGCGTCAGGCCGAACAACTGGTAAGCCTCGTAGTATTCCGCTGCTTGCAAGAACAGGAAGATGATGGCGAGACCCACGGTTACTGCCAGCCATGCTTCGAACTTCTTGATATTGCCCGCTGACAGACCACGGTGTGCAAACTCGCAGGTAACGCTAGACGTCAGCAGAATGATGGTGTTCCAGAGCGGCAACCACGCATACCAGTGATGCGCGTCCGCAAACGACATTGATGTTTCTTGTGAGATGAACTCACCGTTATTGGCGATAGGCTGACTTAACGCACCACCAACTACCTCTTGAGGCGTAGTGACTGGTGGCCAGGAGTACTCGAAGCCTTCCCACAGGAGAAAGTTCATACGACCACCCTCGCCTTCGCCTGCCAGCCACGGGCCTGCAAATTGACGAACATAGAGCAACGCACCAAAGAAGGCCGCAAAGAACATAACCTCAGAAAAAATAAACCAGAACATACCAAGCACGTAGCTCTGACTGAGCTGCGCGCTGTTCATGCCCGCCTTGTTCTCAGTGATTGCAGTACGAAACCAGTAAGTAAGTGTCGCAATGAACATCGCAAGTCCTGCAAACAATACGTACTTCGCTGTGCCGCCTGTGTCGTGAGTTCCGCCGAAGGTCATCTCGTTTAATACGAGGGCTCCACCAAATACTGACAGCACAAGGCCAATGGTTGCTCTTACCGCGAGGCTAGAGCTCTCGGGTACATAGTACTTTTCATACTCTGTTGATGATTGGGCGCTAGACATGTTTTTCTCCGTTATACCCCGTCCCCCCGGGGCCCCCTTTTAGTTTATCTCGAAGCGACCTTGTCGCGCATTAGCGCAGTCACATCGAACAATGTGTAAGACAGGGTGATTGTTTTGATATCGGCAGGCAGCTCCTGATCGACAATAAACTGTAGGGGCATCTCTGCCTCGCTATTGCCGTCTAAAGGCTGCTGCTCGAAACAAAAGCACTCGGTCTTATGAAAATATTCAGCGGCACGCGATGGCGAGACGCTCGGGATTGCCTGAGCAATCATTGCATTTGCCGTCGGATTCGCAGCAAAAAACACCGTGTCGTTTGCGGCACCGGGATGTACAACCATCTCAGTCACATCCGGCGAAAACGCCCAAGGCATCCCATCGTTGTTGGTCGCAACAAACTGGACCTTCACTGATCGCGACTCGTCAACTTGAGCCACAACCGACGTGTAAGCTTCAGAAGACGTCTTGCCATTAATGCCCAAGGCGTCGCACAACACGTTGTACAACGGCACCATCACCACAAAAACAAAGGCAAACATAGCAACAGCCACGGCACCGAGTTTGGCTACCGTGTCTGTTGTTGGGTCTTGGCTCAGACGCACGAGAGACTAGATCCCAAGATCAGTGAGCAGGCTGCTCTTCAATTTTGGGTGGCGTCTCGAACGTGTGATAAGGCGCGGGTGATGGCAGAGTCCACTCCAGGCCTTCAGCGCCATCCCAAACCTTTTCGTCTGAAACGCGCTTGCCGCTCACGATCGCAGACACGACGTTGTACAAGAACAAGAGCTGCGACGCGCCGTAAATAAAGGCACCGATCGATGACATCATGTTGAAGTCAGCGAACTGCAGCGCGTAATCCGGGATACGTCGAGGCATACCCGCGAGACCAACAAAGTGCTGTGGGAAGAACGTGATGTTAAAGCCGATAAACGAAACCCAAAAGTGCACTTTACCCATGGTTTCGTTGTACATACGGCCAGTCCACTTGGGCAACCAGAAGTAAACGGCAGCGGTCATGGAGAACACCGCACCTGCCACCATCACGTAGTGGAAGTGAGCGACAACAAAATACGTATCGTGGTACTGGAAATCAGCTGGTGCGATAGAGAGCATCAGCCCCGTGAAACCACCGATGGTGAACAGCACCAAGAAGCCGATCGAGAACAGCATGGGTGTTTCGAAGGTCATAGCACCGCGCCACATGGTTGTAACCCAGTTGAAGACTTTTACACCTGTAGGTACTGCGATCAGCATTGTCGCGTACATGAAGAACAGTTCACCAGCGACAGGCATGCCAACCGTGTACATGTGGTGCGCCCACACGATGAACGACAAGAACGCAATTGCCGCTGTCGCGTAAACCATCGACGCATAACCAAAGAGCGGCTTACGTGAGAACGCGGGGATGATTTGAGAGATCACACCGAATGCTGGAAGAATGATGATGTACACCTCTGGGTGACCAAAGAACCAGAAGATGTGCTGGAACAGAACGGGGTCACCACCACCGGCGGCTGAGAAGAAACTCGTGCCGAAGTGGATATCCATGAGCATCATTGTTACCGCACCGGCCAAGACGGGCATAACAGCAACGAGCAGGAACGCAGTGATGAGCCATGTCCAAACGAACAGAGGCATCTTCATGTAAGTCATGCCAGGTGCACGCATGTTCATGACCGTTGCGATGATGTTGATTGACCCCATGATGGATGAAACACCCAAAATATGGATCGCAAAAATGAAGAACGTTACCGAGGGCGGTGCGTACGTCGTTGAGAGCGGTGCGTAGAACGTCCATCCGAATGCTGGAGCACCACCTTCCATGAGCAACGTAGACGCTAGCATCAAGAACGCTGGGGGTAGAATCCAGAAACTCCAGTTGTTCATGCGTGGCAACGCCATATCAGGCGCACCAATCATCATAGGAATAAGCCAGTTAGCAAGGCCTACGAACGACGGCATGATGGCACCGAAGACCATCACCAGTCCGTGCAGTGTCGTCATCTGGTTAAAGAAACCAGGCTCAACAAGCTGCATGCCCGGCTGGAAAAGCTCAGCACGAATAACCATGGCGAACGCGCCGCCAAGGAGGAACATTGCAAACGAGAACCATAGGTACATGGTTCCGATGTCTTTGTGGTTAGTTGTGTACAGCCAACGAGAGAGGCCTTTAGCTGGACCGTGGTGATGATCGCCCAT
>CAJXZI010000011.1 GCA_913063005.1 uncultured Halieaceae bacterium
AAAACGAAAGCATCGTAAAACGAAAGTATCAAAGACACAGGGGATAACATGACAGCGCTCACAGAACTTACCGAAACACTCTCGGTTACAGGTCAAATTCAACCTGCTGATGTTGCCCAGCTCGCGGCGGCTGGCTACCAGGCTATTGTTTGTAACCGACCCGATGACGAGGAGCCAAATCAACCATCGATGGACAGTATTGCGGCGGCCTGTGCCGAAGCTGGGCTTAGTTTCGTTCGTTACCCAGTTAACCCCGTCACGTTTCCGGGACCAGATCTCGCAACGATGGATGACGCATTGAATAGCGATCAGAAAACGCTGGCGTACTGTCGCTCAGGCGCGCGTTCCACCAACCTTTGGGTCGCGACGCTCGCGGGCGAGGAACGTCAGGCTGCTGCTGAAAAAGCCCAGCAGCTCGGTATCCCGCTCAGCTTTGTGATGCAGATGGGGTCGTAAGGCTTAGCGCTAGGGAAAAGTCACTCAGTTTTTGGAGTACGCGCTCTGCCGCCTCACGCAATTTGGGTTGCTGCGTCACTTCTTCGTGAACCGGCGGAAAGTGCGCAGGATGGTAGGCTTCGGCAATAACTGCGTATGGAGAGGAGCTGCCATTCCTCTCTGCAAAAAGCGCGTACACCTTCGTAAAGAGCAGCGACCCCTTGCGCGTAGTACCGTTAGCCAGCGCGACAAAGGCCGCGTTTGCCGGTACTTCGGTTTTGATGAGTAATTTCTTGTTTATTGTGAAGCCAGCCGCTCTGAGGGTGGCTCCGATGCTGGCTCCCGCTAAAATTGCTTCATGACTTTCCAATAGGGATTTATCAACGGGCTCAACGAACTCTGTCACCGCAAGCGTTCGACAGACCTTATTGGCGCCATGCCCGCTGTATAGGCTAGCGACGCGTGTTCCATCAGCTTGGTAGAGGACCTCTACACCGTAACTACCAAAAGTGGCTTTGATGGCGTCACTGTTCAAAGTGGGCGTTACCTCTCCCCGTGCCTGGGGTAGCGTAAATAAACAAGCCCACAGAATGAGGGCCAAAGACCGTCGGTACAAATACATACGTTACTCGTCAATTAAGCGGATTATGCTTGAGTGGTGATTAGGTCGTACATGAGAAGTGCTTCAGTCGTGCGTAAGTTCTCGGTAACTAGTGAATGCGTTGCGAATTTGATGCAGGATAACCGCAACACGGTTGAAACATAACAGGATGTTGACTCAATGATTAAAAGAACAACGTTTATCGCTCTTGGCCTCGGTTTGATGAGTTCGCTTGCAAGCCACTTAGCGGCTGCGGCAACCCTTGCTGAGGACGTGCAGTCGCTCTACGACAGCAAGCTCAAAGATCTGTTCATTCATTTCCACGAAAACCCCGAGCTCTCATTTAAAGAGGATAAAACAGCGGCGCGTTTGGGGGATGAGCTCGAGGCGCTGGGCTATACCGTTCACCGCGGGATCGGTGGCACGGGCTTGATCGCCATGCTCGAGAATGGGCCGGGCCCAACGGTTATGTTCCGCGCCGATATGGACGGCCTACCTGTGCAAGAAAAGTCGGGGCTGGCTTACGCGTCGAAAGCTAAGCAGCTCGATTGGGACGGTAACGAAGTGTTTGTGATGCATGCCTGCGGACACGACGTGCACATCACCAGTTTAGTGGGGACGGCAAAGCTGATGGCTGAGCGCAAGGACCAGTGGTCCGGCACGTTGATGCTATTGGGTCAGCCCGCTGAGGAGCGCGTCGCGGGTGCTCGAGTGATGATGGAGGATGGTTTGTGGGATCGCGTTGTGAAGCCCGATTTCGCTTTAGCCTTCCATGTGACCAGTGCGCTCCCCACAGGGCAGCTGTCGGCACCCGAGACGTCGGCGTATTCAGGGGCAGACACTGTCGATATTCTGATTAAAGGCGTTGGCGCTCACGGCGCTAGCCCTCACACAGGTGTCGATCCTATTGTTCTTGGGTCACAGATCGTGATGGGCTTGCAGACCGTGGTTAGCCGTAACCTTGCACCGCGCCGTCCGGGTGTCATCACCGTAGGCTCATTCCACAGTGGCACTAAGCACAACATCATCTCTGATGCGGCAAAGCTTCAGATCACGGTTCGAAGCGAGAGCCCAGAAGACCGACAGGTATTGCTAGACGGCATCAAGCGAGTTGCGGTCAATATGGGTCGGGTCGCAGGGTTGCCTGACGACATGCTGCCTGAGGTGATTGTCTACGAGGGTGAAGGTGTTCCCCCGACGATTAATGATGTCGCGTTTACCCGTGAAATTCGCAGCGGTTGGAACGAGTATTTTGGTTCGCAGATTTTTAATGATGGCGAAAGGCTTGGCATGGGAGCAGAGGATTTTGGTTTCTTTACCACTGACCCATATATCCCCAGCCTGTATTTTGCCGTGGGCGGCACACCGGCAGAGGCGTTTGAAGCCGCGGCAAATGGCGGACCTCCAGTACCGTCGCATCACTCGCCACTTTTCAAAATTGAGCCTGAGGGATCGGTTACCTTGGGTGTAGAGGCGTCAGTGAGCGCCTTGCTCAATGTGATGGCGCCCTGATGGTGAAAAACCCGGTGTGGGATCTTCCCACCCGGTTCATTCATTGGTGCTTGCCCGTTGGCATTGGTCTGCTCTGGTGGACCGGTGAAACGGGGCGTATGGAGTGGCATAGCTACGTCGGCTACACACTTGTCGTGCTGGTCGCAACGCGATTTGTTTGGGGCTTTGTTGGAAGCTTCCACAGTCGCTTTAGAAACTTTGTGCGAGGCCCCAGCGTCGTGCTGTCCTATGTCACGGGAGGTGCTACTGACTCGCCCGCAACGGCCGGCGCACGCGTTACCTCAGCAAGAAGTGACAGCGCTAAGAACCTAGGTAGCGAGCGTGCTGCAGCGTCAGTGGGGCACAATCCTCTGGGGGCATACTCCACCTTGGCGCTCTTAACGGTGCTGCTACTCCAGGGTGTTTCTGGGATGTTCAGCATCGATGATGTGACCTTTGATGGTCCGTTGGCCTATTACTTTGAAGGTAATTACATCGACGTCGCGTCTCAATGGCACGATATTGGCTGGCAGGTTTTGCAAGTTCTGATTGCACTCCACTTGCTTGCCATTACGTGGTATCAGTTCAAGAGAGGACATCCACTGGTCCAGACCATGTGGTTTGGGTCGCGGCCCGGTAGAGAGTCGGAACACACGCCCGTTGGTATAGGTCGGGCAATTGTGGTTGTCACTGTTTTCATCGCGGTGCTCGCGACTGCTATTAATTTTGCACCCGAGGCGCCCAGCTACTACTAGTCGCCATTAATGTGCTCAGTAGGGCAGCCACGCGATAGAGGAACCCTCAATGGAGGGTTCCCTTAAAAGCAAGCCTACCTGTTAAGCCAGCCCCCTTAGTAGAGCCCTCAGTAAAGTCAGTAAAGATAGTTACGCGCTTTGTACTCGTCGTGACAGGCTTTACAGGTGCCACCTGTTTTCTTGAACTGAGCGGTTGCAGCAGCTTGGTCACCCGTCTTAGCCGCAACAGCTAGGGCTGCCGCCTCGGTGCGAAACGCTGCCAGTTTGTCAGCAAAGTCGGCGGGATTCTCCCAAATGGCGGGTTTTGCGCGGGTTTTTCCTTTGTCGCTACCCGGTGCAAAGCCACGCTCAACACTCACGCTTGAAATTGCGGCCAAGTCGTTTGCCCAAGCGGCAAACTGATCGCCATTCCACTCGATTTTTCCTTTGACCATGTCACCCATGGGGCCAAAGGTCATGCCCACCAGCGCAAAGTAAGATTGACGTAGCGATTGAAGTGGCTCCGAGCGCTCAATGTGCGCCAGTGCAGGAACGGCTACAGCTACTGATAGAGAAGCGGCGAGGAGGGTTTTCGCTCGAGTATTTTTCATGGATGTATCTCCTGACATTTGTATTAGCAACGCATAGCGCCAGCGTGATTGGTTGGATACAGTACGCGTGTATGAGTACTGTAGATCGCATACTCAGTATGGCAGGGTTCTCGCGTGAAAATCGAGTGCTCTGAAAGCGCGGTTTCTTGACGCTGAGTGATGAGTGGTCAGTCATCTGCGAGTGGTTGTCTGTAGGAAGCTATCTGCAAGTGGTTGTCTATGGGAAGTTATCTACGGGCCGATGTCCATGGGAAGACATTGGCGGGCAGGTGCTCAAGGGAAACCATTGGTCGGTAAGTGCGCACAGGAAGCCATTGATGAGTAGGTGCTCAGGAGAAGCTATCTGTGAGTGCTTGTCGCTGTGAAGTCATCTGTGGTGAGTCATCTGTGGTGAGTCATCTGTGGTGAGTCATTTATGATGAGTCATCTGCGGTGAGTTGTCTGAACCCGACGACTGGTTTTGGGCAAAAGGACATGAAGAACACAGGTGTGCGAGGCACTTGGCAACAAAGCACGAGAAGTTTATGAAAACAGATTTTGACTTAAGCGCTTATTGGATGCCGTACACGGGTAATCGCCAATTTAAGCAGGCTCCTCGTATTATCACTGGCGCCGAGGGCGTTTGGTTTACCGACAGCGAGGGGCGAAAGGTACTCGATGGGCACTCGGGACTCTGGACCTCAGGCTTAGGACACGCGCGTCCAGAGATAACAAAGGCGGTAAGCGAGCAGGTTGCGACGCTCGATTTTTGTCCACCGTTTCAGTTTGGCCACCCAAAGGCCTTTGAGTTGGCCACAAAAATCGCGTCGCTGATGCCGGGTGATCTCAATCACGTGTTTTTTACCAACTCGGGGTCAGAGTCTGCCGATACGTCACTGAAAATGGCGCGTGCCTACTGGCAGTTGAAAGGGCAAAAACATAAGACGCGCTTTATTGGCCGTCATAAGGGGTATCACGGGGTTAATTTCGGTGGCGTTGCTGTTGGCGGAATTCCCGCGAACAAGCAATTGTTCGGCGAGATTTTAGAGGCCGATCATTTGTCTCACACCATGCTGCCCGAAAATGCCTTTTCAAGAGGTATGCCTCAATCGGGCGCACACTTGGCCGAAGAGCTCGAGGGGTTTGTGGCGCAATACGGTGCAGAGACGATCGCGGCAGTCATTGTCGAGCCGATGGGCGGATCAGCAGGCGTACTGCCACCGCCTGTGGGCTACCTAAAACGCCTGCGTGAGCTGTGCGATAAGCACAATATTCTGCTGATTTTTGATGAGGTCATTACAGGCTTTGGTCGCTGCGGCGCTATGACGGGGGCCGACGCCTTTGGCGTGGTGCCTGATATTTTGAACGTTGCCAAGCAGATGACAAATGGTGTCATTCCAATGGGTGCTGTCATTGCATCGGAGGAAATACACAACACGTTCATGCAGAAAGCCGGGCCTGACTATGTTCTAGAGTTTGCCCATGGTTATACCTACTCTGCGCACCCTGTTGCCTGCGCAGCGGGTTTGGCGGCACTTGACGTGTTGGTGGACGAGCAGCTTCCCCAGCGAGTCGCAGAAGAAGCACCGTACTTTGAGTCTCTGTTACACGACCAACTCACGGACAAGCCGTTTGTCACAGACGTACGCAACTACGGGTTTGCAGGTGCCATTACCCTTGAAGCCAAAGGCGACGAACCCCTTAAACGGCCCTTTGAGGTGGCGATGGCTATGTGGGAGCGCGGCGTCTTGGTGAGATACGGTGGTGACACGATCCAAATGGCTCCTCACTTTGTTATGGAGCGACCTCAGCTTGATCAGTTGGTGGGTACGCTTGCTGACTGCATAGAGCAAATCGCTTAATCCCGATATCCAAGGTTATGGCGAGTCTGATGCCCACGATTATCAAATGGCTCTTTGCAGGTGCAGGCCTCATATTAGTTCTTCTTTTGGTCGCGCTTCTACGCTCTCCCATCAGTCCCGAGGTTTGGGAACCGCCCAAAAATGCAGGATTCACGGGAGGGTTTGCCTCCAATAACGCCTTGGAATCGATGGTTCTTTTACCGGTTCCCGGACGTGGTCCAGAAGATGTGTCCTGCGCTGCTGACGGGTCGTTGATTACTGGACTAGAGGACGGGCGCATCATTCGCATGGCGAGCGATGGTAGCTATGAAACGTTAGGTGACACCGGAGGCCGTCCTGTTGGGCTACAGGTGATGCCTGACGGCTCAGTGATTATTGCAGATGCACTGAAGGGGCTACTCAGATTGCTGCCGGATGGATCGGTTGAGGTGCTAGCGAGTGAGTTCGAAGGTCGGCCAATCTTATTTGCCGACGACCTCGATATTTCTTCCGAGGGTGTGGTGTGGTTTAGCGACGCTTCGCAGCGCTTTAGTATCGATGGCTTCATGCTGGACTTGCTGGAGGCGTCACGCACCGGACGTCTTATGTCCTATAACCTTGCAACGGGTGAAATCCAGTCTCATTTAGAAGGGCTTTTCTTTGCCAACGGAGTGGCACTCGGCCCTGACGAGACTTTCGTCTTGGTCAACGAGACCGTAACAGGCCGTGTGCACCGGCTATGGTTGAAAGGTGAGCGGGCAGGTAGCAGCGATATTTTCATCGATCAAATCCCGGCTATGGTGGACAATATTTCGTTTAATGGGAGAGATACCTTTTGGGTAGCATCCCCCAACCCTCGTGATGCCCTCGATGCCTTAGCGGATAAGCCCTCCTTGCGTAAGTTAGTCGGCGGCTTGCCTGCCTGGGTGAGTGGCTCGCTTGAGGAACATTTCAGCATGGTGTCGGCTTTTGATTCAGCGGGGAATTTGATCAAAAGCTTCCGAGACCCTGATGCTCGTTTGAATCAAATAACGAGTGTGAACGAGTGCGATGGGAAACTCATCATGGGCAGCCTCATATCCAATAACATAGGTGTTTTGGAATTAGCGAATGACTGACAGTAACGACATCCCCGTCCTCGTCGTAAACGCCTTCACTGATACATTATTTGGCGGTAATCCTGCGGCGGTGGTAGAGACATCGAAACCCCTGGACGACGCCACCATGCAATCCATCGCTGAGCAACACAACCTCAGTGAGACCGCATTCTTAGTGAGCAAAGGGATCGATCACTTTGATTTGCGCTGGTTTACTCCGACGAAAGAGGTTCCGCTTTGTGGTCATGCCACATTAGCGTCTGCCCATGCCTTGGATTACTTAGGGCACTGGGTGGGTCAGCGTCTCACCTTTGATACCGCAAGTGGGCCGCTTTATGTGACTCGTGATTGCGAGGGTTATCGCATTGAATTTCCGGCCGTCTTCATGGTTGAAGTGGAAACACCTGCAAACATTGCTTCGGCACTCGGCGTTCGTGTGGTCCGGAGTTATCAGCCTTCTGTTGGTGCGTGGCAGATGGTTTGCGAGCTCGAGGACGAGACAGCCATCAAAACCTGCTCACCCGACTTTTCGGCACTTGCTTTGGCGACTGATCTCGGTGTGAGTATTACTTCGCCCGGCGCCGATGTTGACTATGTTTCCCGATTCTTTATTCCCCAATTGGGTATTAATGAGGATCCTGTTACTGGGTCAGCGCACTGTCAGCTGGTTCCATTTTGGGCGGAGCGGTTATCGAAGACCACGCTGCTGGCGCGGCAATTATCAGCACGTGGTGGTGAGCTAAGCGGGACGTTGCACGGTGATCGTGTCGTGCTAGCAGGCCAGTGTCGGTTGTTTTCTGAGGGAAGGATATTCCTTCCCCCGGAACTGCGTCTGAACTAGGTTGAAACCACGTCAGCACGAAGTCAGAGCCGCGTCAGATTCAGGTTGCGCCGGCACACACTTACCTTGAGTAGGTTGCTTGCGTTTTGCTTGACCTTCGGATGATCCTCGCCTGACCGCTTCTTGAGCTTCACTGGGGCTTGGTCAGAGTTTCGTTTTCTCCCGCTCAATCCAACGCGTCATGCGCACTTCAAGTGCATCTAGCGGAATAGCACCCACTCCAAGCAGTTCGTCGTGGAATGCACGGATATCAAACCGGTCACCAAGCTCTTGTTCGGCTAGCGCACGGAGTTCGAGCATCTTTAGCTGGCCAATTTTGTAAGCGAGTGCTTGGCCGGGCCAGCCGATATAACGATCGATCTCGTTGATAATGTCGGCCTCGGTCTTCGCCGCATTGTCTTTGAAGTAATCGATGGCCTCTTGCCTTGACCAACCGAAGTAGTGAATACCGGTGTCGACCACTAACCGAACCGCGCGCCACATGTCGTAAATCAGCTGGCCGTAACGCGAGTAGGGATCTTTATAGAGTCCCATATCGTAGCCTAAGCGCTCAGAGTAAAGCCCCCAGCCTTCAATGAAGGCCGTGACGCTACTGTTGCGTCGGAACTCAGGAAGACCTTCGATTTCTTGTGCCAACGCGATTTGTAAATGGTGCCCTGGCACACTCTCGTGCACGGATAGCACTTCCATTTCATATTTGGGCCGCACTTCTGGCTTGTAAAGATTGACGTAGTACCACCCGGGGCGACTGCCATCTAAGGCAGGGCGCATGTAAAAGGCGGTTGTCGTATCTGGCGCGAGCTCAGGTGCAATCGGGCGAACGCCATAGGGCATTCGTGGGAGCTTGCCGAACAACTTTACAAGCTGGGGGTCGAGGCGCTTGGAGACCGCTTGGTAGCCCTCTAGTAGCTCTTCTGCGGTGTCGTAGTAAAACTGCGGGTCGCTACGCAAAAAGTCGTTAAACGCGTTTAAGTCGCCCTCGAATCCGACTTCTTCGATGACTTCCATCATTTCACCACGAATCCGTGCAACCTCAGCCAGACCCACATTGTGGATTTCCTCAGGGGTCATATCGGTGGTGGTGAAATGCCGCGCCAGCATCGCGTAGACCTCTTTACCACCCGGTAACGAGCCAATGCCTGGTTGCGCTCGAGTGCTGGGAAGGTAAGTTTCTTCGATGAACGCTTTGAACTGCGCATAGGCGGGTACCAACTTGTCACTAATGACAGCTGCGGCCTGCGTTTTAAGCTCACTTGCCCGCTCTGCAGAGATTGCATCGGGCATTGTCTCGAACACGCCCCAGAATGGGCTGTCCTCTGGCTTATCTACGATGAGCGCATCAAGCTGATTGGGAATTCTCTCAATGATGATTCGAGCTTGCGTACGTTGCCGGTCAGCCCCCTCTTGCAATAGCGCCTGATATTGCGCCAGTTGTTCAGGTAGCTTTTCCAAACGTGCCAGCCAGTCGACGTAATCCGCCTCAGTGGCCATAGGAAGTCGCTCAACCATGGTGTACCGGTGTTGCGGACCGCTACGCATATTGAGTGCAATGAGGTGAAGGCCCTTCTCATACGACTCGACGTCTTCTTCGAGTGCGGTTCTGAGCATTCGCTGATTGAGCTGCGCAGTCTCGCTTAACGAGGCCGGGTCGATGCGTGACAAATCGTCGATGAAGGCTCGTGTCTCGATATTTCGCTGTTCAAGCGCGTCGGCGCTTAAATCGGTCCAGCTCTGATTGCCCGACATATCGCCGTATTCCCTACGATATTCCGGGTATTGCTCGAGAACCCAGTCCCAGTGATTACTGATGACGGCATCTAGACTTTCGTCAGAGGCAACGCTGCTTGCCGATGACATTACAGATGAAATAACAAAAAAAGCCGGCAACAAAAGCCGGCTTAGGTTGAAATAGTTCATGACGGGTTCCCCTGTCTAAATTTTCAGTGTTCTTATTCTCGACCCAAAATAGATCGCGCGACTAACTCGCGCATAATTTCCGACGTGCCGCCGTAGATGGTTTGAATACGAGCATCCACGTAGAAACGGGAGATCGGATATTCCGTCGTGTAGCCGTAGCCCCCGAAGAGCTGTAAGCACTGGTCGGCAACGTCACACTGCATCTCACAACTTGCGAGTTTGAGCATAGCGGCTTCGTCGGTCGTGAGTTCGTCTGTCGCGTATTTGTTGGCGCATTGCTCGTAAAACGCACGATTAACCGCCACCTGTGTTTTCACGTCCGCAAGCTTAAAACGCGTGTTTTGGAACTGTCCGACCTTCTGTCCGAAGGCCTCACGTTCTTTAACGTAATCAATGGTGATATCCAGAGCCCCTTCTGATGCAGCAACGGCCTGTGCAGCAATGCCCAAACGTTCGCGGGGAAGCTCATCCATCAAAATCGCGAAACCTTTGTTTTCCTCACCGAGCAGTGCATCGGCCGGTAGGCGGACATCGGTAAAGAATAAAAGCGCGGTATCCGAAGCATGCTGACCGATCTTGTCGATCTTCTTGGATTTTTCGAACCCGGGCGCATGCGCGTCGACCAAGAAAAGCGAGGTGCCCTTTGCGCCTTTACCAGGATCGGTAATCGCTGCAACGATGACGAGGTCAGCGTGGATGCCGTTGGTGATAAAGATCTTAGAGCCGTTAAGCACCCACTCGTCACCATCGCGAACTGCGTTGGTGCGAATTCCTTGCACGTTGGAGCCTGCACCAGGCTCCGTCATGGCAAGAGCGCCGACCACATCGCCCGTCACCATGCGTGGAAGCCAGTGCGCTTTTTGCGCCTCAGTACCGTGTCGACTGAGATAGGGCGCCACAATATTGGAGTGAATGCCGTAGCCAGACGCGAAGCCGCCAAAACCCATTCGTGACAGCTCCTCGATCATAGCGAGTGTCACGTGAGGCGTTGTTCCTGCACCGCCATAGGCCTCATCGACATCGGGGCACAGAAGACCTGCAGCGCCGAGTGTGTTCCACAGCTCGCGTGGGACCATATGGTTGTGTTCCCACTCTTCATAAAAAGGGGTTATTTCTTTATCAAAAGCGCGGCGCGCCATGTCGCGAAAGAGTGTGAGTTCGTCTAAGTCAACTGCTTGATTCACGTTTGAAGCCTCAGTATGTTGTTGTGTCGCTAGTATGAATCAAAGCGGCAGCCTGCAACAACTCGGCACGCGCTGGGCGAACGTCGTATACCGGGCATGGGATGGCGGTTGGCGAGCAGGGGTTGTCGGTGTAAGAGGTCAGGCAGGGCGATTGAAAAGCCCAGCAAAGCGACTAAAAAAATAAGCAAAGCGATTAAAAAAACAGGCAAGACGATAAAAATACAAGCAGGGCGATAAATAGCCCCTAAGAAAGCCACTTTGAGCATGGATACCGTTAGACCAATATGACCGACAGCCAGGCCGCCACACTCGTAGACACCCGCGAAGTCGCATCTATTGCGACGCCCTCCGAGGCGCACATGAGCGCTGTCTCCCCCTGGCTGACGGCTGAGGACTTCTCAACTGCGTTAAGCAATGTGTACGACCGCGGCTTTGTCGTGATAAAGAACGTGATGTCGGCTGATGCTCTCGACGCTTATCGCGAGATCCTAAATGCGCACATGGCGCACTCTCCGACAGGCCGGAATGTTTTTGAAGGCACGAAGAGCCATCGTCTCTACGCGCTGTTAGCAAAATCGCCTTTGTTTGCGAACATGATTCAGCATCCACTCGCCATGGCCTTTGCTGAGCACTTCCTGGGCCCCACGTGTTTGCTGTCAGCTTGTTTATCAATCAACCTACATCCGGGTGAGAGCGTTCAGCCCTGGCACACCGATGATGGGCATATCTCGGTGCCTCAACCGCACGACGTATTTGGTATTTCTGTGTTTTGGGCGATCGACGACACCACCGAAGAGAATGGCGCGACGGAAATCCTCCCGTTTAGTCACCGATGGAACAGCCACGAGATTGAGGGCAGGTTGGACAACGCGCACTTCGCGCAGCGAGAGGATTTGAAGGGCTCGGTGGAGGAAAACGCCTCGGCTATAAAAGTGAGTATGCCAGCTGGATCCGTCATGATTATGCGAAGTGATGTCTGGCATCGCGGTGGGTCAAACCGCACCAATCAAGACCGGATGATTGTGACCCCGCAATATTGCGCTGGGTGGGCAAGACCACTTGAGAGTATGTTACTCGCCGTGCCCCCGGAAAAAGCCGCGGCCCTGCCGCAGAGGACACAGGAGCTCTTGGGCTATTCAATCCATACACCATTTATGGGTTACGTCGATGGGATGCATCCTAGTCGGGTTCTACAGTAAAGTTAGTTACATTACCAATAACGTTAAAAACGTCGTCAGACTGGAGAAAAACAATGCGTGATTACACGAAGTTCTACATCAACGGCTCGTGGGTTGAGCCTTCTGAAACCAACACCCTTGCCGTCGAAAACCCAGCCACATTAGAGCAGTGCGCAACGATTGCGATCGGCAACGACGCTGACGTGGACAGCGCGGTTGCGGCAGCGAAAGCAGCCTTTGAAACGTTTAGTCAGACGTCCGTTGAGGAGCGCGCGGCGCTGCTCGATAAGATCGCTGAGATTTATACCGCTCGTATTGGTGAGATTGCGGAGGCCATTCGCGAAGAAATGGGCGCGCCCATTTCACTGGCGTCGACCGCGCAAGCCTACGCGGGTCTTGCGCACATTACTGAAGCGGCGAAAGTGCTTCGTAATTTCTCATTCTCAGAAGATTTGGGCGCACACCGTGTTGTCAAAGAGCCTATCGGCGTCTGCGGCTTGATCACCCCTTGGAACTGGCCAATGAACCAGGTGACCTGCAAAGTGGCACCAGCCCTTGCTGTTGGTTGCACAATGGTTCTAAAGCCCAGTGAAGTGGCGCCACTTTCGTCTTATATCTTCACAGAAATCATGCACGAAGCGGGCGTTCCAGCGGGCGTTTACAACATGGTCAATGGCGATGGACCGGGCGTGGGCACAGCGCTCTCTAAGCACCCCGATGTCGACATGATGTCGTTCACGGGCTCAACACGCGCCGGCTCTCTCGTGGCTCAAAATGCGGCACCAACGGTGAAGCGCGTGACGCAAGAACTGGGCGGCAAGTCGCCAAACATTATTCTGGACGATGCTGACTTGGAAAAAGCGGTGACGGGCGGTGTTCTCCACATGTACAACAATACTGGGCAGTCGTGTAACGCGCCTTCACGTATGTTGGTTCCACGTAATCGCTTGGCAGAGGCAGAGCAAATTGCTGCGGCAGTCTCAGAGTCGGTTGTTGTTGGCGACACTGCTGATAAAGACACCACCATGGGTCCCGTCGTGTCGAAAGTTCAGTGGGACAAAATTCAAGGGCTTATTCAGAAGGGTATCGACGAGGGTGCCAAGCTGGTTTGTGGCGGTACCGGTCTTCCTGACGGTATCGACGCCGGCCACTACGTCCGGCCGACAGTATTCTCTGAAGCCAACAATGAGATGACGATTGCCAGAGAGGAAATCTTTGGCCCTGTTCTCACGATGATTCCCTACGACAGTGAGGAAGAGGCGATCCGAATTGCTAACGACACGCCTTACGGTCTCGCCGGTTATGTCCAGAGCGGTGACATGGAGCACGCGCGCGCGGTAGCTTCGAAAATCCGTGCGGGTAACATCCATATCAACGGTGCAAGCGGTGGTCCCGACATCCCATTCGGTGGCTACAAGCAGTCAGGTAATGGTCGAGAGTGGGGCGCACATGGCTTCACGGACTACCTTGAAATCAAGGCAATCGAGGGCTACACGGCCGCTTAAATCCGGCAGCGGCTATTTTTATAAAACGGGGGGCGTGGTGTGTCTGACTTAGTACTTGCAATAGATCAGGGCACCACGGGCTCTACCATTGCGCTCATGGATGCCGAGGGTCGCTTGTTGACCTCGGTAAACCATGAGTTTCCCCAAATCTTTCCAAAGCCCGGTTGGGTTGAGCACGACCCCGAGTCTATCTGGGAGTCAGTCGAAAAGGGCTTGGCAGAGATATTGGCCGACGGAACGTATGCTGTGGCAGATGTCTCGACGATTGGTATCACCAATCAACGCGAAACAGCAGTCTTGTGGGATGCTGAAACGGGTAAAGCGGTTCATAACGCCATTGTCTGGCAATGTCGACGGACGACTGATGTTTGTGAACAGCTAAAGGCCGAGGGACATGAAGCGCTCATCAAGGCTCGTAGCGGGTTGGTTTTAGACCCTTACTTCTCTGCAACAAAATTTAAGTGGCTTTTAGACAACGCAGCAGGCGCTAAAACGCTGCTTGATCAAGGTCGGCTGCGCGCGGGCACGATCGACAGTTACTTGATCTGGCGTTTAAGTGCCGGCCAGGCGCATAAAACAGACGTGTCAAACGCATCACGAACGTCTTTGATGGCACTCGATAGCCTCAGCTGGGATGACGAATTGTTGTCGATTTTTGGCGTGCCTAAGGCGATCCTGCCTGAGATATGTCCGTCCAGCGGCCGATTCGCGGTTACCCGTGGCGTCGCGGGCCTGCCCGACGGTATTCCAATCTCGGGTGTTGCGGGCGATCAACAGTCTGCATTATTTGGTCAGGCCTGTTTCAGCGTTGGCGACGCGAAGTGCACCTTCGGAACGGGCTCTTTTATTTTGATGAATGCCGGTGATGTGCCGGTTGCGTCTGATAGCGGCTTGTTGAGTACCGTTGCATGGCAGCTCGAGGGCCAGTCTGCGGTTTACGCACTCGAGGGCGGGGCTTTTGTTTGTGGTGCCGCAGTACAGTGGCTACGAGATCAGCTAGGTATTATCGAGAGCGCGGCTGACGTTGAGGCACTCGCGCAAACCGTAGAGGATGCTGGTGGCGTTGAATTCGTTCCGGCACTTGCTGGGCTGGGAGCGCCGTACTGGGCGCCTGAAGCGCGCGGCACGCTGACCGGTTTAACGCGCGGGTCGGGCCGCGGCGAGATTGCTCGTGCAACGCTTGATGCCATGGCGCTGCAGAATGCAGACATCCTCAACGCGATGGAAAAAGATATTGGCAGCAGCATGCAGTCGCTAAAGGTCGACGGCGGCGCCTCGGCCAATAATTTTCTGATGCAGTTGCAGGCGGATTATCTCGCCCGACCCATCACACGACCGGAGGTTATCGAGACCACGGTGGCGGGTGCTTGCTTCTTGGCCGGTCTGGGTGAGGGCGTCTGGAGTTCACCGGATGAGGTGACAAACGTGTGGCGTTCGGATAGATCGTTTGAAGTTGCTATGGATGACGCTGCTCGCGCTGCGCGATTCGAATCCTGGCAATCAGCGGTTGCCAAGACTCTGCTGAGCTAGCACGTGCAATCCCCACAAACTTCAATGACTTGCTTGCGAGGTCGCCACAAATGGCGAGAGGTGAAACCTGACGGCATGGCGCTTGTGCGGGGTGAAGTGGTGATGCGCCAGCGCTGTGAGCGCTGCGGCAAGGAGAGGAATAGGGCACGCTGACCTTAAGCGACATGTTGCTGTCGCTGCTCTGCTGTGGGGCTGCCGCATTCTTAGTGACTTCCCTGAGGTTCTCATTAGCGCCGTAGTTCAATGCCTCCGGTTCAGTCGTACTTCGTTAGTTGCCTTCAACGCCTTCCAACCGGCCTTTTCCCTTTGGATTTCCCTGCAGGGAGACCGGGTTCTTCGGTTTTATTCTGCTCTCTTGCAGTTTGGTAGGGCCTCTTCCAGTCTGGTGCGGTCTCTTGCGATGGCTGCCGATCTGTTTCCCTCGTTTTTTGCCGTTTCGGTCTCTACTTCTCGCTTTGTTTGCGGTTGTTCATGCCTTGGGTCAGTTGGTCGTACACGGCTTTGAAATGCGCTCATCCGTCATACATCGTCTCGTTCTTACGCGACTGTTCAAAGGGCACTACGCGTGCTAAAAACCCTATCGTTCCGCCCCGCTTGGCTAGGGTGCTTAGGGTCCGTGCTGGCGACGGCGTCGCGACAAAAGCACCCCCTCTGTGTACTATTTTCATATCGGTCAGATGCGTCAAAATGACTCCTGTCTTAATGGTTAAGGCGCCTTAGGTTGCAAGAGCAAAAAGCGTCAAAGGGGAAGCTGAAATGACATCCATGTTATATCCAACCACGAATCCATCGGCGTCTGAGCAAATGGTGGTTGCTCGCGGTGAAGGGCCCTATATCTTCGATCGCAACGGTAAGCGCTACCTCGAAGGTATGGCCGGGCTCTGGTGCACCTCTTTGGGTTACGGCAACGAAGAGATTATCGAGACAGCAACGCAGCAGATGCGGGAGCTGAGCTTTAGTCACATGTTTGGCGGGAAAACGCACGACAGTGCGATGAAACTAGCCGATAAACTGGCGGGTATGGTGCCAATAAAGGACGCGCGCGTCTTCCTAGGTAACAGCGGCTCTGACGCCAACGACACGCTGGTAAAGCTCATTCGTTATCATGCGACAGCGACGGGGCGCCCGGAGCGCACAAAGATCATTGCACGAGACAAAGGGTATCATGGTGTCACGGTTGCCTCTGCCTCGCTGACGGGTATCCCTACCAACCACAATCATTTCCAGTTGCCCTTCGATGCGCTTGGTGTGATTAGAACGGGGTCACCACATTATTATCGCAATGCCGCGGCAGGGGAGAGCGAGGCTGATTTTGTGGCACGTCGCGCGGCTGAGCTCGAGGCACAAATTCTTGAAACGGGTCCGGATACGATTGCCGCTATGATCGCAGAGCCTGTTTCAGGTGCCGGCGGCGTGCTCATCCCACCAAAGGGCTATTACCAGGCAATTCACGCCGTGTTGGATAAGTACGGGATCGCACTCTGGGATGACGAGGTCATCTGCGGGTTTGGTCGTCTTGGTGAGGATTTTGGTGCAAATGCGATGGGAATGCGCCCCGAGATGATGGTCTTTGCCAAAGCGCTGAGCTCAGCCTACGTGCCAGTAAGTGCTGCGGTTGTGAGTGGCGACTTTGTTGAGGCGGTTGAGAGCGCTGCATCGGATATGGGTGTCTTCGGGCACGGTTACACCTACAGCGGCCATCCGCTAGGCTGCGCAGTAGCGCATAAAGTTCTCGAGATTTACGAGCGAGACCATGTCTTTGAGCATGCCTCAAGCGTAGGTAATTATCTTCAGGAGAAGTTGCACTCCTTTGTCGATCATCCGCTCGTTGGCGAGGTCTCAGGCAAGGGGATGATCGGTGCGCTTGAGCTGGTAGCCAATAAGGACACCAAGCAAGCTTTCGAGGGCATGGCTGTCGGCGCCTACTGTGCAAAGGCGGCTGAGGCTGCAGGGCTTATCGTTCGCCCGCTCGGCGGTAACCGAGTCGCATTGTGTCCACCGCTTATTCTCCAGCGAGAGCATGTTGATGAGCTTATCGACAAGTTGACCATTGCGGTTAATGCGACACTCGATTTTGCGAAGCAAGAGCAGTTGTTGGCCTAAAAGAGATTTTTAACGCGGTGAAAGTTCTGCACATTGAAGCGGGTCGTTTTCTCTACGGTGGCGCCCAACAGGTCGCTTGGCTGACGCAGGGATTGGCACGGCGCTCTGTGCAGAACGTGCTGGTCTGCCCCGAGGATGGTGAGATTCAGAACGCTGTGGCGGAGGGCACTGTCATTCACGCTATCCCCATGCGTGGTGATTTAGACCTGGGTCTGATTACGCGTCTGACGACAATTATCCGCGCTGAGTCTCCCGATATTGTGCACATCCACAGCCGGCGTGGCGCTGATATTTTCGGTGGTCTTGCCGCGAGACTGGCAGGCGTTCCTTGCGTACTCTCACGTCGTGTTGATAACCCCGAGCCGAGATGGCTGGCGCCGCTAAAGTATCGCCTATACCAGCGCGTTGTCGTCATCTCGGAGGCTATTGGCCGTGTGTTGGTAAGTTGTGGTGTGACTCCAAATGCGATTTCCGCAGTGCGTAGCGCCGTCGACGCGACAAGCTATGATTTGCCAGCTGACGCTGCTTGGTTTCAGCAGGAATTCTCATTGCCTAAGGACGAGGTCACACTGGGTGTTGTGGCGCAACTCATCCCTCGTAAAGGCCATCGCTACCTGCTCCAAGTTCTTCCCGATCTGCTTGCAAAATATCCCAATTTGAATGTGCTTATTTTTGGGCAGGGGCCTCTGCAATCGGAGCTGGCAGAGGCCGTGGCGCGTCCTGAGTATTGCGGCCGGGTACAGATGGTGGGTTTTCGCGACGATTTGCGTCGGGTCATGCCCAATCTCTATGCAGTGGTCCATCCGGCAGAAAAAGAAGGGCTGGGCGTGGCGTTGCTCCAAGCTTCCGCCTGCGGTGTGCCCGTGATCGCGGCGGCGGCTGGAGGGATCCCTGAGATCGTTTTGCACGATAGAAATGGTTTTACGTTTGAGGTGGGGGATGTCGATACGCTACGTCAGCACATCGACAGACTTCTCTCGGACCAAGCGTTGCGTGAGCGCCTGGGCGCTCAAGGGAGAGAATTGGCACACTCAGCATTTTCTATCGACGCGATGGTGGAGGGAAATCTGAGCGTCTATCAGTCGCTACTGAATCCCTGAACACAGCCCTCACCTGATTTTGTAAAGCGGGTAGCTTCGGAAGTTTCTACCGATGCGATAATGGAGGTAAAACTGAGCCTCTATCAGTCGCGACTGAGTCCCTGAACGTGGGGCTTACCTTCATTAGAGAGCTGGCCTATTCGGCGTTTTCTATCGGAGGCGTGATGAAGGCTAACATCAGAGTCTAGCCGTTGTTATTGGGTCTCTAACGTGCCTGGTACTTTTCTCACGCGGCAGCTCAATTCGGCCATTATCGCGCTTGTGTGCAGGTCAGAGATGTTTAAGAACGACGACGGCGCGTTCGCAGACCATGCTTTTTCATGAGTCCGCGAATCTGATCGTAGCTAAGCCCAAGTTGTGCCGCAGCCTTTTTCTGGTTTTGCCCATTGCTAGCGAGCGCTTCTCTGAGCCATCTGGCTTCCTGTTCATCTAACGCTTTGCGTATATCACTTGGGATTGTTGCGCGCGGCTCAGCTTCGTGCTGGAGGTTAGTTTGTTGCCGCTGGGGCTCAATGGTTATTTCAGGCGACTGAAAAGGCGCTAACGCGGGATCGCCAACTTCAAAGGGGTCGATGACTAGTGATTGAAGCGGTGTGCCGTCCTCGCCTTGTCGGTGCAGCGAGCGTTCAATCGCGTTCTTGAGCTCACGTACATTCCCTGGCCACTGGTAGTCATGCAGTGACTCTCGCACCTGACCTGAAAAGCCCGGGAAATGATGCCATCCATATTCGGCAGCGAAGCGAATAGCGAAGTGTTCAGCGAGGAGGTCGATGTCCTTTTCACGTGCGCGCAGAGGTGGCATTTGAACGACATCAAAGCTCAAGCGATCAAGAAGATCCCATCGGAACAACCCGTCTTCAGCCATCTGCTTGAGGTTGGCATTCGTTGCGCCCACGATTCGCACGTCGACCCGGATGGTCTCAGAGCCGCCTATTCGTTCGAGTTCACCGTATTCGATAACGCGAAGTAACTTCTCTTGAAGAGCCAATGGCATGGTGCCGAGTTCGTCGAGGAAGAGGGTGCCTTGATCAGCCCGTTCAAAACGTCCTGCGTGACTCTTGCGTGCGCCTGTAAACGCGCCGGGCTCATAGCCAAACAACTCACTGTCCAGAAGTGATTCTGGGAGTGACGCGCAATTGAGCTTTACGAAGGGCGACTGCCAACGCTGAGAAAGAAAATGCAAGCGGTTTGCAGCAATCTCTTTGCCCGTCCCGCGTTCACCAATGACCAAGATAGGGCGATCGATGACAGCGAGACTCGAGAGATGATCTAGCGCGCGATTAAGTGCGGCACTCTCCCCAATCACACTTTGCTCGGGTAGCATCCTTCAGTGTCCCACGTAGTATTTGTTGGTATATTAGACCTTAATATAGGTATTAAAAACCCTATATTAAAGGCAAATAACGCCGTTATTTTGAGTTTCTCAGCCCTGTGGTGCACCAAAAGCTGGTTATCTTATTGTATTAATGGAAAAAAATTTTCATGGCTTGGATATCGCTAAGAAATAACACAGAAGACAAACGTCTAATCCAGTTCATGACTTTAGGGAAACACTATGGGTATTTTTTCGAGACTCTCCGACATCATCAACTCCAACCTCAACGCTATGTGCGACAGTGCGGAAGATCCAGAGAAGATGATTCGCCTGATTATTCAGGAAATGGAAGACACATTAGTTGAGGTTAGATCTGCATCGGCGAAAATTCTCGCGGAGAAGAAAACCCAGGAGCGACAGTTGCGCGCACTCCGAGGACAAGTGATCACTTGGGAAGAGAAGGCTAAATTAGCTCTTTCAAAGGACAGAGAAGACCTTGCGAGAGCGGCACTGAACGAGAAACGCCGTGTCGAAGGTGACGCCGTGGCGCTTGAGGGCGAACTGATGCTGGCCGATGAGCACATTGAGCAACTTCACGATGAGGTTGGGCAGCTTCAAGCAAAGCTTGATGATGCGAAGGCAAAGCGTAAAGCCATTCTTATGCGCGCAGATTCTGTCACGCAGCGCAGAAGAACTCAGGCTCAGATTCATCGTACCCATCTCGACGAGGCGTTTGATCGTTTCGAACGATTTGAACGTCGAGTTGACGGGCTGGAAGGTGAGCTGGATGCCATGAATCTCGGGCGAGGAAAGCCCAGTCTTGCCGATGAGATTGATGCACTTGCTGAGGACGATATGCTGAATGACGAGCTAGAAGTGCTCAAGCAATCGATGGCCGTAAGCCGACAGGGAGAGGAGGTTGCTAAAGATGCGTAAAACTCTAGCCACAGTCTGTCTCCCGCTCCTTAGCTTCACATCACTGTGCGCGCAGGCGAGCGTTGAGCAGTCTTTTGATGTCGAAGATTTTAGCCGTATTGCTGTCTCGCAAGGTATTGAGGTAAACGTCATCATGGGTGCTACGGCTCGGGTGATCGCAAGCGCAGACACTGAAAAAGACCTGGGGCGCCTAGAGATCGAAGTTGATGATGGCGAACTTCGCATTAGGCGTGGCTCGTGGTCCTCGAGTATTTGGAACTGGGGGGAGTCCTACGGCAATGTGTCGGTGGATGTCGTTGCCACAGAGCTGACGGGACTGTCTTCGAGTTCGGGTGCCCGGGTGACGGCAGTTGATATCACCTGCAGTGAGCTCTCCCTTGATGCTTCAAGTGGCAGCCGCTTAGCTGTAAGCGGAGGTTGTAGCGAGGTAGACGTTGACGCATCCAGTGGCGCGGCCATTGACGCACGGGACCTAGAAGCTGAGATCGTGGCC
>CAJXZI010000012.1 GCA_913063005.1 uncultured Halieaceae bacterium
CTGCCTAAAGAGAAGCCCTACTCTCTTGCGTTCCCGGGATCGCATTGCCCCAGCTGTGGCGCAGAGATAACCGCTCTTCAGAATATCCCGGTGTTGAGTTACCTCTTTTTGCGAGGTCGCTGTGCGAACTGTGGGGTCAGGATACCCATTCACTATCCGATTATTGAGCTGCTAACGGCCATTTTATGGATTCTCTGCGGACTATCCTTCGGCGTGAGTAACGCACTTGCCGGGTCCATGCTGCTTACTGCCGTACTTATCTCACTGACGGTGATCGATTTTGATCATCAACTCCTGCCAGACAGTCTCACACTGCCGCTCTTGTGGATTGGGCTACTTATTAATATCGATGGCACGTTTGTAGGGCTAGAAAGCGCCGTGCTTGGCGCGGTGTTTGGCTATCTCAGCCTCTGGTCAGTGTATTGGCTTTTCAAAATCATCACCGGAAAAGAAGGGATGGGCTACGGAGACTTTAAACTCCTGGCTGCGCTAGGTGCTTGGTTTGGCCTGGCTGCATTGCCAACCATTATTCTACTGTCGTCCTTGGTAGGCGCGGTACTCGGAATAGCACTCATCGTTACAGGTCGGCAAAACCGCGAGACACCCATGCCTTTTGGGCCTTTCTTAGCCGGTGCGGGGCTCATTCACTTGTTTTACCCAAATGTGCTGATGGGCTTCATTGCAGGAGCAATTTGATATGCGCTCTGAGCGATACGTAGTCGGCATCACCGGTGGTATTGGTAGCGGTAAGTCCGCGGTAACCGACTACCTAGAAACAAAGGGCATTACCGTCGTTGATGCCGATAAAGTTGCACGCGTTGTCGTAGAACCTGGCACGTCGGGTCTTGCCGCCATCGCCGAGCACTTTGGTCAAAACATTCTGCTCCCAAGCGGTGAACTCAACAGGGCAGCGCTTCGAAAGGTGGTGTTTGATAACCCGGATCAACGCAAGGTTCTCGAAGGCATCACCCACCCTCGCATTCGAGAGGAAATCGGTCGGCAATTGAGCGAAGCGAAATCGCCTTACGTTGTTTTAGCGTCTCCGCTCTTGCTCGAATCAGGTCAAAACAGTTTTGCGGACTACGTCGTTGTCGTCGATGTTCCCGAATCAGTGCAACTGAGTAGAACGATGGCGCGAGATGACAACAGTGAGCAGCTTGTAAAGTCGATCATGGCAGCGCAGCTCGACCGCGAAACGCGGCTGTCCCGTGCTGATACATCTATAAGCAACGACGGTTCGCTTGATGAGCTGTATGCCCGCGTTGATGACCTGCACGCAGATCTTCTTGCGCGCGCAGGTGTTTGAAACAGCTTTCGCCTTCTTAGCTTAGACCGAAGCAAGTACTAACTTTACCCGAACCATGATCTCCGCATTGGCGTCAGGAACCTTGAAGTCGTCGAGCGCGGAAGCTGAAACCCAAGCAATCGGCTGACCTTCGGCGCCGTGCGGCTCGCCGGTCCATGACAGCACGCGGTGCACATCGAGAAGCACCTGCTTTTCGCCGTAATCGTGATTAACTGTCATGAGCGGAGAAGTCTCGCTGACCTCAACGCCTAACTCCTCGCGCAACTCGCGCACGAGAGCAACCTCGACCGTCTCGCCTGACTCAACCTTCCCACCCGGAAACTCCCAAAAGCCCTCGAGGTGGGTACCCTTCTGACGTCGCGCCAGCAGCACACAATGAGCGTCGTCAATCAGCACGCCGACTGCCACGTGAATGACATCGGTCATTAGGTTCGGTACTCGGCGTTGATTTTGACGTAGTCGTAAGAAAAGTCAGTGGTCCACAAGGTCGCTGATTTATCGCCGCGTCCGAGATCGATACAGATGGTTACATCTTTGGGCGCCATCGCCGTGACACCGGCCTCTTCGGTGTAACGCTCGGCACGTGCGCCCTTCTCAGCGATCAGCACGTCGTTAAGCGAGAGTGATACGGCGTCAACATTGAGGTCTGCCACACCTGCCCTACCCACAGCGGCGAGTATACGTCCCCAGTTTGGATCAGACGCGAATAGCGCTGTCTTTACCAGCGGTGAATGCGCAACCGTACGCGCGACCTGGTCTGCTTCAGCTTCGCTATTGGCGCTTGAGACCGTGATCTCGACGAACTTCGTCGCACCCTCGCCGTCACGCACGATATCCTGCGCAAGCTCTGTGGCCAGCTCGGTAAGGGCTGCTTGAAACGCAAGCGCTGATGCTCGATCGGTCGGCGAGATTGAGACATCCGACTGACCGGTGGCCGTAAGCGTTACCGCATCGTTGGTACTGGTATCACCGTCTACCGTGATCCGGTTGAAACTCACATTTACGGCTGTACGCAACATACCATCGAGCATGTCTCGCGGTATGGCCGCATCGGTCGCTATAAACCCGAGCATCGTTGCCATGTTCGGCTGAATCATTCCTGAGCCCTTGCTCATACCGACAAGCTGACAAGACCTTCCGTCTTCTAATGTCACAACTTTGCTGCGCAGTTTTGGAACAGTGTCTGTGGTCATGATCGCTCTCGCTGCGCGCTCCCAGTTCGCAGCGCTGAGATCACTGATCGCGGCAGGCAGCGCGGACTCGACCCTGTCTACGGGAAGCACCTCACCGATAACACCCGTGGAAAAGGGTAGTACTTGGTTTGGATTTGATTGCGTCGCTCTCGCCAGCGCCTCACAGCTCCGCTCACAGGCCGCCATCCCCGGCTCGCCCGTTCCAGCGTTCGCATTCCCTGAATTGATCAGGATGTAGCGCGCGTCGACTGTGGCGATATTGCGCTCAGCCACCAGAACAGGGGCTGCTCTAAACGCGTTTTGAGTGAAGACAGCCGCGGTCGTGCTCCCTTCTTCGATTTCGATAATCGTGAGGTCGTCGCGATCCGCGTATTTGATTCCTGCCTGCGTAACCCCGAGCCGAATGCCCGGGATAGATAGCTCGCTCATACTCAGCTGAGTGCTCCGCAACACTGTTTGTACTTTTTACCGCTGCCACAGGGACACGGATCGTTCCGTCCCACCTTGGGTTCGTCGCGGACCACCTGTGCTACCGGTGGTTGCGGCGCGCGTGGTAAAGGCGGCTGTCCCTCTGAGGATTGACCCGCTGTGGATTCTCCCGCTTCGTTTTCACCCTCGGGCAAGGCCGATGCTTGTGCGTGCTGGAAAGCTAGCTGCTGACGGGCGGCTTCGTCACGACGGCGACGCTCGATTTCTTCAGCCTCGTCTTTTCGCTGAATCTGCAAGTGACTCAGAATACGAACGACGTCGCCTTTCAATCGCTCGAGCAGGGACTGGAAGAGCTCGAAGGCTTCGCGCTTGTATTCCTGCTTAGGATTCTTGTTAGCGTAGGCACGCAAGTGAATACCCTGACGCAATTGGTCCATGGTCTGGAGGTGTTCCTTCCACAGACCGTCGAGCACCTGCAGCATGACCTGCTTCTCGATCTGACGCATCGCCTCGCCCACCATGGCGCCCTTTTCGTCATAGGCGCTCTGAACCGCGTCGACAATACGCTCGCGCAAGGTCTCCTCGTGCAGATTGTTGTCTTCTGACAGCCACGTTGCTATCGGCAAATCAATCGCAAAATCTGCCTTCAAGTGACGCTCAAGACCCTCGATATCCCACTGCTCTTCAACACTCATAGGCGGAATAAAACGATCAATCCCCTCGTGAACGACGTCGGCGCGGATAGCAGTAATGGTTTCAGCCATATCCTCACCATCCAGCAGCTGATCGCGTTGCTTGTAGATAATCTGCCGCTGATCGTTGGCAACATCATCGTACTCGAGGAGCTGCTTACGAATATCGAAGTTACGACCTTCCACCTTGCGCTGAGCACGCTCAATCGACTTGGTGACCATGCCGCTCTCAATGGCCTCACCACGCTCCATGCCGACCTTCTGCATGATGCCGGCCATATTACCCATAAAGATGCGCATCAGATTATCTTCGAGCGAGATGTAGAAACGAGAGGCACCCGGGTCACCCTGACGGCCGGCACGCCCTCGAAGCTGGTTATCGATGCGACGAGATTCGTGACGCTCAGTGCCCAAAATGTGAAGACCACCCGCATCGAGTACCGCTTGATGACGCTCTTCCCACGCAGTGCGCGCTGCATCACGCTCTACTTCATTATCCAGTGTCGCAAGCTCCGCCTCGAGATTACCACCGAGGACAATATCGGTTCCCCGACCGGCCATGTTAGTCGCAATCGTCACCACACCCGGACGACCCGCTTGCGCGATAATCTCGGCTTCCTGCTCGTGGTATTTCGCATTCAGTACTTTGTGCTCAATGCCCGCCGTTTTGAAGTAGGCCGAGAGTTCCTCAGATGTTTCGACAGACGCCGTACCGACCAGAACCGGCGCTTGCTTCTCGATGATGCGCTTAGTTTCATCAACGATGGCCTCAAGCTTCTCTTCCTGCGACATGAATACGAGATCGTTCATATCGAGGCGCTTCATCGGAATATTGGTCGGAATCACCACACATTCGAGTCCGTAAATCTGACGGAACTCGAACGCTTCCGTATCGGCTGTCCCTGTCATGCCACTAAGCTTGTCGTAAAGACGGAAATAGTTCTGGAAAGTGGTCGAGGCCATGGTTTGGCTCTCGGCCTGAATATTGACGTTTTCTTTTGCTTCGATAGCCTGATGAAGGCCTTCGGATAGACGCCGGCCGGGCATGGTTCGACCCGTGTGCTCGTCAATCAGAACAACTTGACCGTCCTGAACAATGTATTCGACATTACGGTGAAAGAGGTTGTGCGCACGAAGCGCCGAATTCACGTGATGCAACAAATTGAGATTCGTCGATGCATACAAAGAGTCATCGGCCGCTAGCAACTTCTCGTCGATCAACATCGTCTCGATAAGCTCGTGACCGTCCTCGGTCAGCTCAACGCTCCGCTGCTTCTCGTCAATAACAAAGTGCCCGTCTTCCGCTTCTTCGTCGGTGCGTACAGACAGCTTCGGGATCAGCTTATTGATCTTGCGGTAGAGCTCCGAGCTATCCTCGGCGGCACCCGAGATAATCAGGGGCGTTCGCGCTTCGTCAATCAGAATCGAGTCAACCTCATCGACAATGGCAAAGGCCAGTGAGCCCTGCATCTTGTCGTTCATGCTGAATGCCATGTTATCGCGCAGATAGTCAAAGCCGAATTCGTTGTTAGTGCCGTAGACGATGTCAGCGGCGTAAGCTACCCGCTTCTCTTCCTGGGATTGCCCGGCGCGAATTACACCCACTTCAAGCCCAAGGAAGTTATAGAGCTTACCCATCCAAGCCGCGTCTCGAGACGCTAGATAGTCGTTAACCGTAATAAGGTGAACGCTATTTCCAGAGAGTGCGTTGAGGTAGGCAGGAAGTGTTGCCACCAAAGTTTTACCCTCGCCGGTACGCATCTCAGCAACATTGCCCTCGTGGAGCACAACGCCACCAATCAGCTGCACATCGAAGTGGCGCATACCCATTGCGCGGACGCCACCTTCACGAACAACCGCGAAAGCCTCGGGTAGCAATGCGTCGAGAGACTCGCCGTTTTGAAAGCGCTCCTTGAACTCAAGGGTTTTTGCACGCAACGCTTCGTCGTCTAGCGCCTGCATGCTCTCTTCGAGTGCATTAATCTTTTTTACAGTCTTCTTGATTCGGCGCAGCACTCTGTCGTTGCGCGAGCCGAATATCATCTTCAGCGGATTAGCCATGGTGTTTCCAAGTAAATTCTTAAGGTCGTTAGTGTGAACTGCGAGAGTTGCCAGTGAACATCACCAGCATGCAGAAATGACCTTAGTTAGGCGTTCGGCGGAGGTAGCTTGCCGGGTCGACAGGTCGCCCGTTCTTATGCACCTCGAAGTGGACGTGAGGACCGGTTGACCGGCCACTGTTTCCCATCAAGGCGACCACGTCACCACGGCGGACCATATCGCCGACTTTGACAAGGTTTTCTTGATTGTGAGCATAGCGCGTAATAACACCATCACCGTGCGCAACTTCGACCATCTTGCCGTAGCCGTAACGCTCACCACTCCAGCTAACGACGCCGCTCGCAACAGCAACAATGTCAGAACCTTCGCGGCCCGCAAAGTCGATGCCTTCGTGCCAGGCTTTTTTGCCGCTGAACGGATCGATTCGCGAACCGAAATGCGAGGACAACCAACCCGACAAGATCGGCTTACCCGCAGGCGTTGCATCTTCACGCACTTGCTCGCCCTGAATCAGCTCAGAGAGAATATCGAGCTGCACTTCGCGGTCATCAAGCGCCGTACTCAAGGCAAACAACTCACCTTCAAGCGCAGGTATCAACTCACGTGCATCTTCTTGCGAGGTCATCAACGGGCCACCCAGTGCAGGGGCCATGTTGAAATCAAATTCACCGGGCTCGAGCCCAGCGCTTTGGGTAAGGTTCATACCGACCGCATCGAGGCGCGTCACACGCGACTGTAACTCGGCGAGCAATAGCGTCATTGACTCGAGACGACGCTCCGCCTCAACCGCCATATCTGCAAGCGCTTCTGCGCGCTCACGCGCTTCCTCAGCGGCAAGCGTCTCTTCAGCGGCCTCCGCCTTTGCTACGCCCTTTCTGACACCAAACTCATAGCTTAGACCCGCCAGCGATACTGGTAGGCCAATCAAGAAAGCTGAGACAACAACGCGCGTCCACCGCCCAAGCTCGACGGTTTTCGAAGGTCCTTCGTTGTTGATGAGGATGAATTTCACGTGGCAGCCAGTGCAACTTTTAGTCGCGACACTATGCCAGAGTTACGGTTTGGGTGAAAGTATTCGGCGGCGGGTGGCCCGTCGCTCAAGATTAGGCGGGTGCGTAGGTGAGAAACGGCTGCTGGTACGAGATCGGCGCATCATCCAAATCTTCAAACGTCACCATCTCCCAAGCGTCTTTATCAGCGATTAGCGTGCGGAGCGCTAAGTTGTTGAGCGCATGACCTGACTTGAACGCTTGGTATTCGCCAATGAGGCTGTAACCCAACAAATAAAGGTCGCCGATCGCATCGAGAACCTTATGCTTCACAAACTCGTCTTCGTAGCGAAGACCGTCGTTGTTCAGCACTTTGTAATCGTCGATCACAATCGCGTTGTCCATACTGCCGCCGCGTGCGAGACCCTTGGAACGCAGATACTCGATTTCCTCAACAAAGCCAAAGGTTCGAGCGCGGCTAATCTCGCGAACAAAGGAGGTCGTCGAGAAATCAATTTCCGTTGTGGCTGCGCGGTGTCTGAAGACCGGATGATCGAAATCGATGCCAAATGAGATTTTGAAACCCTCTAGCGGCAGGAACTTGGCGCTCTTATCACCGTCAGTCACGGTCACTTCACGCTTCACACGAATAAACTTTTTCGCCGCGTGCTGCTCGACGACGCCTGCCGACTGAAGCAAAAAAACAAAAGGCGCTGCACTGCCGTCCATGATGGGAATTTCAGGGGCAGTCACGTCAACGTACGCATTATCAACACCCAGGCCCGCCATCGCAGATAGCAGGTGTTCAATCGTCGATACGCGTGCTTCGTTGTGAATGAGGCAAGTCGACAGCGTTGTCTCACCAACCAGATCGGCACGAGCGGGGATCTCGGCCACGGGGTTCAGGTCGGTTCGACGAAACACAATACCCGTATCCACAGGTGCCGGGGACAGTGTCAGTAACACCTTCTCACCTGTGTGCAAGCCGACACCAGTCGCCTTGATCGAGTTTCGCAATGTTCGCTGTCGTATCATTCCATCGCCTTTTTTAGAGGGCACAAACTCGGAGAGTGCTCTACTCTCTTCGTCATCTTTGCTTCGTCATCTTTGGCTTAGCGCCATCTTTGAGTCGTGAACCTAATCGGCTTGGCGACGCAAAAACGCGGGGATATCGAAATATCCTTCCTCGCTGTTTTCCTCTACCGCAACCGCTTGACCACCAGCCGCTACGCGCTGGCGTTTCGCAGGCGGCAAATCATACCCTTCATAGGCGGGCGAAGTCGATGTTGCGGCGCGCATCGGTGCGGTAGGCTCGACCTTTTTCAAGACAGGACGGCTCTGTTCAACACCGAGACCCGTTGCCACCACGGTCACCTTCAGCTCATCGCTCATCGTTGGATCGATGACGGTTCCGACAACAACAGTCGCGTCATCACAAGCAATTTCCTCAATCGCTTCACCCACCTCAGAGAACTCACCGAGCGAAAGATCAAGTCCAGCAGTGATATTCACCAATAAGCCTTTCGCTCCGCTTAGGTCGATATCGTCAAGCAGTGGACTGTTAATTGCACGCTCCGCCGCTTCCCGTGCACGACCTTCTCCCGTCGCTGTACCGGTACCCATCATGGCTGCGCCCATCTCTGACATAACGGTTTTCACATCCGCAAAGTCAACGTTGATCATACCGGGACGAATGATGAGATCGGCAATCCCTTGAACGGCACCAAAGAGCACGTCGTTGGCCTCTTTAAACGCATCGAGCAGGCTCGTGTTCTTGCCCATGACTTCGAGCAGCTTCTCATTGGGAACAGTGATCAAGGAGTCGACATGTTGCTCGAGCTCCTTGAGTCCCTGGTCCGCGATAGCAAGACGCTTTCGGCCTTCAAAGCTGAAGGGGCGAGTCACCACCGCCACTGTTAGGATACCCATGTCACGCGCAACCTCGGCAACGATTGGGGCCCCACCGGTCCCGGTACCACCGCCCATGCCTGCGGTAACAAACACCATATCAGCGCCCTGGAGTGACTCAGCGATACGATCACGATCTTCCAGTGCCGCAGCACGACCAATCTCAGGATTAGCACCCGCACCTAAGCCCTTTGTGATGGCATTGCCAAGCTGTAATACCGTTCGTGAATCGATATCTGCCAGCGCCTGTGAATCTGTATTAGCACAGATAAAATCCACGCCTTCGATATCGTGCTCGATCATGTGACGGACAGCATTGCCGCCACCACCGCCGACACCAATGACCTTGATTACCGCGTTCTGCGGTGCGTTATCTACTAGTTCAAACATAGTCTTTCTCCCCGTTTGAAATTATCCGGTTTTCCGGTGTTCCCCTTACTTCAGAAATTGCGACCAAACCAATTGCGCAATCCTCCCAGCAGACTGCTGGTCTTCTGACGGTCCGCAGATAACTGCGCCCCTTCATGAAGTTCTTTTGCACCCGAGAGCAGCAGGCCTACCGCTGTTGCATAGATCGGGTTACGAATGATGTCGTGCATGCCGCGGGAATACTGCGGCGCACCTACCCGAACGGGCATATGAAAAATTTCTTCTGCGAGCTCTACCACGCCTTCCATCTTGGAAGTACCGCCTGTTAGCACCACGCCGGCCGGGATCAACTCCTCGAATCCAGAGCGACGAATCTCACCTTGAATCAGCGTAAACAGCTCGTCGTAACGTGGCTCGACCACCTCAGCCAAGGATTGGCGGGATAAGTCGCGCGGTGGTCGATCGCCCACGCTGGGGACTTTGATGGTCTCCTCGGGCCCCGTGAGCTGCGCGAGCGCGCAGGCGTATCGAATTTTGATCTCTTCCGCGTGCTGTGTCGGTGTGCGCAGCGCCATCGCGATATCGCTGGTGACCTGATCACCCGCCACGGGGATAACGCCCGTATGGCGAATTGAGCCTTCGGTGAAGACTGCGATATCCGAGGTACCGCCACCGATATCAACCATGCAGACACCGAGATCACGCTCATCGTCAGTAATGACCGAATAACTTGAGGCTAACTGCTCGAGTACAATGGCATCCACTTCAAGTCCGCAACGTTGCACACATTTTTCAATATTCTGCGCAGCCGTCTCAGCACAAGTCACCAAGTGCACCTTTGCCTCGAGACGCACACCTGACATGCCAAGCGGTTCTTTGATGCCACCCTGATTGTCAATCACAAACTCCTGCGGGAGGACGTGAAGAATCTTTTGGTCGGCGGGTATGGCCACCGCCTGCGCGGCGTCTATAACGCGCTCGATATCTGCACGCTCAACCTCGCGATCTTTAATCGCCACGATGCCGTGAGAGTTCATCGAGCGGATATGGCTGCCCGCAATTCCGACATACACAGAGTGGATTTGGCAACCTGCCATGAGCTCTGCTTCTTCTACTGCTCGCTGGATGGCATTGACCGTAGACTCGATATTGACCACAACACCCTTCTTCAAGCCCTTAGAAGGATGTGAGCCAATGCCGACAATATCGATGGTGCCATCACTATCGATTTCACCAACGACCGCTACGACTTTGGATGTGCCGATATCCAAGCCAACGATCATGCGCTTCTCTTCAGTCGCTGCCATTACTGGCCTCCTTGCTGTTGTGACACACCTGCCACCGCAAACTTCTGTTTCTTGCGAAGCACTGCCGCCCCGCTCTCGTATCTAAGGTCAATTTTTGCAATCGAGTGATCGGTGCTTTCGCGCTCGCTCTCAAGAAGCGCAACAAAACGACGGACCCGCTTAGCGAAGTCCTTATCACCAAACTGAACGTCAGTCCCATCGGTTAACTGCGCGGATACCTGCTTCAATCGGTCTTCACTAAGTGCCGCGACCGAAAGGCCGTGTGGCGCGAGCAGCATCTGGAAAAGCTTGAAGTGCTCGATGAGAACCGGGGGCTCGCTGTGCTCGCTCCACAACAACGGCAAATTGTCGTAACGCTCAAAGGTCTCCCCATCGAACACTTCACCGTGCTGATTGATATAGGACATCACACCCCAGCGAGCGATCGGCATTTGCTCTGTCACTTGGACATGAATCGTCCCTGGCCACTCACGGCGAACATTGACATCAAACACCCAAGGAAGTGTCTCCAGTTCCGTCGCTATGGCGGAGAGATCAGTGAGCAAGAAGCCGTCCGCCACGCGGGGCGTCAGCACCGCCTCAACAGTCTCTCTCGCTACGTGGCGCATCTCACCCGTGATAGCAATGTGCTGCACAGGCATATCGGTCGCGCGTTGCGTCAAAAGACCAATCAAAGCGGCACCGACAACGAGAGAAACAGCGAGGGTTATTCGCTTCACACTCTGTACCAACCTCTCCCAACCCAACAGCGTTCTCGGAGAGGCTGTCCGGGACCTTGGGTGGCACTTTTTCTGGGATAGCTCACGCGTCATAAGGCACCTCCCCAGACTCGCTGGTATCCCGCACATCAGGCTCGGATTCAGCACCCACCCTCGCATTTGACCTTGAGCTCGCACTGCGTGTAGCAAGGGAGGCTCGATAAATTTCCGCGAGCAAATCGACAAAGCTGAGTCCGGCAGCCGCCGCCGCCTTAGGAACCAAGCTGTGCTCAGTCATCCCCGGGATAGTATTGACCTCAAGCAACTGCCATCCATCAACGCCGCGGATCACGTCAACCCGGCCCCAGATTTCAGCACCCGACGCGTCAAACGCGCGCAATGCCAACGCTTGGAGTTCTGCAGACTCTACGGAGCTTAGTGGCGCAGGGCATTCAAACAAGGTCTCGTTTGATACGTACTTTGCATCAAAGTCATAAAACACTTCTGCCGGGGTGATCTTTATCGATGGAAGCGCCTTGCCGTTGACAATGGCAACAGTGAACTCATCACCTGTTACGAGCGCCTCAGCCATTACCGGTACGTGTGATTTGGCCGCAAGAGCTAGGGCTTTCTCAAGTTCTTCTGCATCATTAGCCATGGACATGCCAACAGACGAGCCCTCGGAAACAGGCTTTACAAACACGGGGCCCAAACGATCGATAACGGCGGAAAGGTCGCTGTTAGCATCAATCATCTCAAAACCCGGCGTCGGCAGACCCAAGCTTCGCCAAACGAGCTTAGTCTTGGCTTTATCCATGCACAGGGCGCTTCCAAGCACACCTGAACCGGAGTAAGGCACACCCAAGCTATCTAGAAGACCTTGCACGCTGCCGTCTTCGCCACCAACACCGTGAAGAAGATTGAAAACAAACGTCTCGATCGGAAGATTGTGATGCCAACCGGTGACCGCGGTATCTAAACGCGTTACCACCGCACCTGTACTCGCTAGCGCATCTGCCACCGCACCACCGCTTTTGAGTGATATGTCGCGCTCAGCCGATTTACCACCCATCAACACAGTGATGTTTTTCCCGCTGAAGACCTGACTCATACCAAGTCCTCCAGCAATGAAGCCTCAGACAACATTTTTGAGAGACGACCGATGTTTCCAGCACCCTGCATGATCAATACGTCGTCATTTACGAGGAATTTGCAGAGTCGTGCGGCAAGCTGACCATTGTCCGCAACTAACACAGGGTCAACGAAGCCCGCTTGCCGGATACTGCGCGCCAGTGCACGGCTATCGGCACCGACAATCTCGTCTTCACCCGCAGCATAGACATCGAGCAAAACGAGGGCATCCACAGTCGAGAGCACGTCGACAAATTCGTCGTAACAGTCTCGTGTGCGGCTGTAACGGTGAGGCTGAAACACCATCACCAGACGCTTGCCAGGATACGCCTCCCGAGCGGCGTTTATAGTGGCACGCAGCTCTGTCGGATGATGACCATAGTCGTCGACTAGCAGCGCAGCTCCCTCATTCCAGTTCACATTGCCCAAAACCGAAAAGCGACGACCCACACCCTCAAAGGATGCAAGGCCACGCGTAATGGCGTCGACACTGACACCCAACTCACTGCACACCGCGACTGCCGCAGATGCGTTTAGTGCATTGTGAACACCGGGCATAGGAACGCGCAGGGAGAGACTGTCCCCTGTCGCCTTGCGGTGCAGCGTGAAGCGGCTCTCTAGGCCGGAGTAGGTAAGTCCTTCCAAGCGGAAATCGGCGTCATCGGCGAAGCCATAGGTAACGACTTGTCGTGTGACCGATGGGAGTAACTCTCGGACACCCGGGTCGTCCAAACACACCAGCGCCACGCCGTAGAACGGTAAGTTTTGTAGGAATTCTGTGAATGCCTGGTAATAGGCTTTTTCATCACCCTGGTAGTGCTCCATGTGATCGGGCTCTACATTGGTAATCACCGTCATCATGGGTAAGAGATGAAGGAAGGAAGCGTCACTCTCGTCTGCTTCAACCACTAAATAATCGCTTGCACCTAACTGCGCGTTGGAACCCGTGTTGTTCAAAACACCGCCGATCACAAAAGTGGGGTCCATCTCCGCTTCCGCCATGAGCGAGGCAATAAGACTCGTTGTTGTTGTTTTTCCGTGAGTGCCAGCAACAGCAATACTGAAGCGGTACCGCATCAGCTCCGCCAACATCTCAGCGCGAGGAACGATCGGAATGCGCTTTTCGCGGGCCGCGATGATCTCGGGGTTAGACTCGTTGATGGCAGAAGACACCACCAGTACATCGGCATTTGCCACATTGGCAGTGCGATGGCCAATCGCCACCTGTACACCCAATGATTGCAACCGGCTGATGACGGGACCGTCGGCAATATCGGAACCGGAAATTGTGTAATTCAAACCCGCTAGGACCTCGGCGATACCACTCATACCTGAGCCGCCAATACCGACGAAGTGAATTCGCTGGATTCGACGCATCATAGGTTCGCGAAGAGACTGACTAGCCGAAGTTGAGTTCGAGTTCAGTAGCGAGGATGTCATGGGTATATCAGCCACAGACGACCTCCTCGATAACAGTCACTACCTGCTTGGTCGCGTCCGGCTTGGACCATCGCTTAGCGGCCGAGGACATATCTGACAGGCGCTTTGCCTGCGTTAGCGTCTCCTCAAGAAACGCCTCCAACACGCCCGACTCAAGGTAGGCTTGCTCGACAATCACCGCACCACCCGCATCGCGAAGCGCTTCCGCATTTTTTAACTGATGGTTGTCAATCGCGCTTGGAAGCGGTACCAGAACTGACGGCGTGCCCGTCACGGCGAGCTCACAGACAGTCAACGCACCCGCACGACATATCGCCACATCAGCCCACTGATAAAGCTCTGCCATATCATCCACAAAGGGAGTGATCTCAATATCTGCCAAGGACAAAGCTGACCACGCAGATGCAGTCACGTCGCCGTGATTGCGACCGCATTGATGGCGAACTGCAATGCACTGTAGGGCGTCGACGGATAGATTTGACAAAGCTGCGGGTACGCCTTTGTTGAGCGCCAGAGCACCCTGGCTACCGCCCAATATCGCTAATTTCAGCGGTTGCGCCTTACTGAATACTGTCTGCGAGTAGGTTTTGCTCGGTAAATCAGCAAGCGCCGAACGTACAGGGTTGCCCGTCACACGTAGGGTAGAGCCTGATACAAAGGCGCCTTCAAAGCCTGCCAAAACGCGTTTTGAAACACGAGAAAGCAAGCGATTAGTGGTGCCAGCGACGGCGTTTTGCTCGTGGATGACAACGGGAATCCGTAAAATCCATGCAACAAGACCAGCGGGGCCCGCCGCGTATCCACCAAAGCCAACCACCACCGAAGGCCGATTTGTGGTCAATAGCCACAGTGCTTGCAGGCACGAAAACAGCAGTGACAAGACGCCCTTAATCTTCGCCCATAGACCCTTACCGCGAAGGCCAAGTGTTTTTAGGGTGTGCAGTTCAATGCCATTATCCGGCACCACGCTCGCCTCGAGTCCCCTCGACGTACCAACCCACGAGACTTCCCAGTTGCGTTCTCGCAAGGCCGTTGCTATGGCCAGCCCCGGGAAAACATGACCACCCGTGCCACCTGCCATGATCATTGCGCTGCGCGATACTGTCACTGAGATCGCCTCCGCGCCTGTGCTCTCGCGGGCTGTGCCGAAAGACTTCGCTCGAGCCGCAATAAGACACCAACGGTGACGCAACTCATCAAAAGACTCGAACCGCCGTAGCTAATAAAGGGAAGCGTCAATCCCTTGGTCGGCAACAACCCGGAGCTCACACCCATATTTACGAAGGCCTGACCGGCAAAAATGAGCGCAAAACCGAAGCAGCAATACGCCTCAAATTCACGCTTATCCGTCACAAACCGGTAGCCCAGATACATGATTCGACCTACAAATGCGGCGAAGAGCAGAATAACCGCAACGGCGCCCACCAAACCCGTCTCTTCAGCCCAGATAGAAAACACAAAATCGGTATGCGCCTCAGGAAGGTAAAAGAGTTTTTGCACGCTATTACCAAGGCCAACGCCAAACAAATCGCCGCGCCCATAAGCAATCAACGACTGGATTAGCTGAAAACCACTGCCAAAAGGATCGCTCCATGGGTCCTGATAGGCCATGAGACGCTTCATGCGATAGGGCGCCATCAGGATCATCGCGGCAAGCCCACCAAGCGCTATGAGCACCAGACCCAGAACGTAAAGCAAGCGGGCGCCGCCCATGAACAGCATGCCGAGCGCAGTGCCCATCACGATGACCGTCGCACCAAAGTCCGGCTCAGCAAGAAGCAAAAATGCGAAAACAACTAGAACAGCGATAGGTTTCAGCAAGCCGCGCAATACAGTTCTCAGCTCCTCACCGTGGCGTACCATATAGCCCGACAACCAAAGCACTAACGTGAACTTTGCGAACTCAGAGGGTTGAAACGTAATGCCGGCAAGCGGGATCCAGCGCTGACTGCCGTTAACAATGCGCCCGACGCCCGGCACCAACACCAAAACAAGGAGTGCGAGCGCCAAAAGTAGTAGCCAGGGTGATGAATTTCGCCAAGCGCTCACAGGCACCAAGTAGGCCACGGCACCGAGCACCGTGCCGGCTCCGAGATACATCATGTGACGACTTGCATGGTGCCACTCGTCCCCAAAACGCACCTCGGACAGACTGATCGAGGCAGAGGCAATCGCCACTAACCCGGCTGACACGAGCGCCGCAGCCATAAACAACAATGGCGACAAATTCCACTTACCCTGCATGGCCATCATGACGAACCCCCGTCAATCAGGCGCAGCACAGCCGATCGATAGATTTCGCCTCGCTGCTGATAATTATCAAACAGGTCAAAGCTCGCACAGGCCGGCGACAACAAAACAACGTCACCCGCTCCAGCCAAACTAACCGCAACGTCAACAGCGACTTCTAGCGAATCCGCAAAACTCACAGACGTCTCGGGAGGAAGGTTTTCAGCGATTTCCCCCGCCGCGGCACCGATCAAGATCACTGCCTTGCAGGCACCTCGAACCGCTTTTTCGAGGGCTTTAAATGACTGACCCTTTGCCTCCCCACCGGCAATTAGGATGAGATTTTTATCGTTGGCCAAACCGGAGATCGCTGACACTGTCGCACCGACGTTGGTGGCTTTGCTGTCGTTAAAGAAGGCGATACCACCCATCTCTGCAACGAATTCACAGCGATGTGGCAGGCCTCTGAGCGAGCCTACAGCCGCGATGAGCTGCGAGAAGTCAAGCCCGGCGCCTCTACAAATTGAGAGTGCTGCGAGTACATTGCGAATATTTTGCTCACCGACCACAGGTAGATCCGCACAGCGAATTAAAGATTCAAAACCAAAGGCAATCCAGGGCTCACCGTCAATCTGCCGAATACCCAATTGCTGCAAATCCGGCTCGTCATCACGCCAGGCAGTCCAGGCCACATCACCTTTGCCCACGGGTAACGTCAAAGGATCTCTCGCATTCACCACCACGTGCTTCGCACCCGCGAAAATACGGTGCTTAGCAAGGTGATAGAGCGGCATAGTCTGGTGACGATCAAGGTGGTCAGGCGTGAGATTCAACACTGTAGCGACCGCCAAGTTAAGATCGCCCGCCCGCTCGAGTTGGAAAGAAGAAAGTTCGAGTACGTAGATATCGGCATCCTGCTCGAGAAGGTCGAGCGCACCGATACCCAGGTTTCCACCCACAGCGACGCGCAAGCCGCAAGACTCAAGTAACTGACCGACAAAGGTCGTAACCGTCGATTTGCCATTCGAACCGGTAATACCGATGACTGGCTTGTCGGTCTCAGCGACAAACACATCGATATCACCGCGCACTTCAACACCCGCTTGCTGCGCTTTTAAAAGCTCAGGCGAATCCATGGCAATACCGGGTGAGGCAATCAGTAAGTCGATTGCATCGAACACCGCATCATCGAAGTCACCAAAGTGCGTTTCAACATCGACCAACTCGCGTCTGACATCGAGATCGTGAGCGAGCTCAGGACGCGTGTCGAGTGCAATAAAGGGAATGCCTTGCGCTTTCCAGAAACGCGCGACCGAGCGCCCAGTCGTGCCTAGACCGAGAATCGCGCGTCGCGTAGAACTGGAAATAAGCTCAGGCATCATCTATCCCTACCTCAGTTTCAAGGTGGCTAGGCCGAACAGTACGAGCATGGCGGTAATGATCCAGAATCGCACAATGACACGGGGCTCTGGCCAACCTGACAGTTCGAAGTGATGGTGGATAGGCGCCATTTTGAAAACACGCTTACCGCGAAGTTTGAAAGACGCAACTTGGATAATGACGGACAGCGTTTCGATAACGAACACACCACCCATAATAAAAAGCACGAGTTCTTGGCGGATGATGACCGCGACAATACCAAGCGCCGCTCCCAGCGCGAGCGCGCCCACATCGCCCATGAACACCATCGCCGGATAGGTATTAAACCAAAGGAAACCCAAACCTGCGCCTGCAATGGCGCCACAGAACACAACCATCTCGCCCGTTCCGGCGATGTAAGCAATATTGAGATAGTCAGCAAACTGAGTATGGCCACCAAGATAGGCGATCATGCCTAGCCCTACTGCAACCATGACCGTTGGTAAAATAGCGAGACCATCGAGACCGTCGGTTAAGTTCACCGCATTACTCGACCCGACCACCACAAGATAGGCCCAAGGGATAAAGAGTAGCCCCATAGCAACCGCGACGTCCTTAAAAAACGGTACGTATAGCGTTGTCTCCGGTGTCTGCGTGGCGTTGAAAAACAAGAAGGTAACCGCAGCAAAACCAATGACGGACTGCCAGAAATATTTCCATCGCGCAGGCAGCCCGCGCGAATCCTTTTCGACCACCTTGCGGTAGTCGTCAACCCAACCGACCGCGCCAAAGGCAATCGTTGTGAGTAATGCAACCCAAAGGTATTTGTTACTGAGATCTCCCCACAGCAACACGCCTGACGAAATGGCAACGATGATGAGCGCACCACCCATCGTGGGCGTACCCGCTTTACTCAAGTGCGACTGGGGCCCATCAACCCGAACCGCCTGACCAATCTGCATGGTCCGCAGCCATACAATCATCTTCGGTCCTACGAGGGTCGAGATGATCAGCGCCGTCATGGCAGATAAGATGCCGCGCAGCGTGATGTACTGAAAGACAGAAAAGGCTGAGTCCCACTCCGCCAATAGCTGTGCGAGCCACGTTAACATTGCGCCACCTCTAACGATGCGGACAAGCTGTCCACGAATTGATCTAACTGGACACCGCGAGACCCCTTCACAAGGATTGTCTCGTTCGCCGCAAACGCCGGCGTGCTCGCTATCAAGGCGTCAACGTCGGCGAAGTGTTCCGCTTGAATACCGACCCCATCAGCAAAGTGATGAGCAAGATTGCCAACGGTAAGTAACCGCTCTACACCGCTCACTGCGAGATAGCGGCCTACCTGACGGTGATAATCCTCAGCATCATTCCCCAGCTCCA